>NZ_JCANUR010000007.1:0-135901 GCF_059569055.1 Sporacetigenium mesophilum DSM 16796
AGCGCGAAGCCGACTTTGAGATAAGATTTCCCACCGTAAGGGTAAGACCCCAGGAAGACTACCTGGTTGATAGGTTCAAGGTGTAAGTTCAGTAATGGATTTAGCTTATGAATACTAATAGGTCGAGGACTTGACCATTAATATGCTGTTTAGTTTTTAGTGTGTTAACTGCATGATTTACAGAAATCTTGATTTCGTTGTAAGTCAGCATGCAGTAGCTTTAGCTACTGTAATCCTTAACAATAAAACTATGTGGTTACTATAGCAAAGAGGATACACCTGTTCCCATTCCGAACACAGAAGTTAAGCTCTTTAGCGCCGATGGTACTTGGTGGGAAGCTGCCTGGGAGAGTAGGACGTAGCCATTTAAAAAAGAAGCGTATATGCGCTTCTTTTTTTATATATAATAATAGATGTATCCTTTATAAAAAGATAGAAAGGAAATGTTTATGAAAAAACTTAAGATAGAAGATTTAGATAAAATATTTATATTAAAAGGAACAAAAGAAGAAACTAAAAAAAATTTTTATGATAAATGTATATTGAAGAATATATCTAAAAAACAAGTTATATTTAGAGAAAAAGAAGATATAAACAAGGTATATATATTGTTAAAAGGAAAAGCTACCATATTTAAAACTGGAGAAAATGGAGAAAAAAAGATAATATATATATTAAATAGTGGAGAAGTTTTAAATGAAATACTAATAGAGAGAAATACATCTGTTGTAGGATGTGAGGTTTTTGAAGATGCAATAATATTAGAGTGCTTTATAAAAGATATACTAGAAATCATGAAAGATGATTTTACACTTACTAAAAATATTATTTCATATATGGAGAAAAGAATAAGAAGACTGTATAGACAACTAAAAAACACATCATCTATAAAAATAGAAAAAAGATTAGCAGCGAAGTTATGGAAGATAGCTAAAGATTTTGGAGTTAAAAGTGGGGATTGGACTGTAATAAACTTAAGTTTATCAATAACCTATTTATCAGATATGCTAGGATGTCCAAGAGAAACAATATCAAGAGCTATGAAAATACTTGAAAAAGAAGAATTAATTAAAATGGAAAACAAAACTATATATGTAAAAAAACATGCATTAGCAAATTATTTTAAGGGACTATAAAGGGATAGATTAATAATTAATCTATCCCTTTATCTATTTCTTTAAAGCTTTGTCTGCAATGAGGACACTTATTTATATCCCCCAATAACTTATATATAGATTTATTACAGTAAGGACATTTAGCGCAATATTTTCTATACATAAAACCAGATAAAATAACTAATAATCCTGCTACCTGTATTAAGTTGCTTAAAATTCCATCCAAATATACTTTACTAAATACAAAAACCAAAATACCGATTAACTCGATAGTAGTAGAAGTTTTCCTAACTTGAAAAAGCCTACTTAGTTTTTGTTGAAGCTTACGTGTTTCTTGTGATTTTTTTCTTTGTTTATTATTCATTTTAACACCCTTAAATTTAAAATTTTTTCTATATTTAGTATAAGCTTTAATCTGTTAACAGGCAAGAATATTAGTGTATACAAAAAAATTTAAATAAATTATCAAAAGTGTGATAAATATCACGGAAAACAATTGCCATTGATGTTAAAATTTAATCAAAGTTAAATATTAACTAACTTAAGGAGGACACTTTAATGTTTAAAGAAACATTAGAAAAAGTATCTAATTTAGCGATAAACAAAGTGAATTTATTAAATGAAAGTAAAATTAAATACTTAATAGCATCACTATATGCTGGATTATACGTAGGTCTTGGAATAATACTTATATTTTCAGTTGGTGGGCAATTAGGTGCAGCTCAGTCTCCATTTACTAAAATGGCAATGGGATTATCCTTTGGTATAGCCTTAAGCCTAGTAATTATGACAGCTTCAGAGTTATTTACAGGAAATAACATGGTAATGACATCTGCATGGCTTAATAAAAAAGTAAGTGGTAAAGATACATTGAGAATATGGACATATAGTTATATAGGAAACTTTATAGGGTCAGTAATAGTAGCAGGATTATTTGTATTAACAGGTCTTGTTAATAAAGGTCCAGTTACAGATTTTATAAATACTGTGGCAGCAGCTAAGATGAGTGCTCCATTTATGGAAATTGTTTTTAGAGGTATTTTATGTAATATATTAGTTTGCCTTGCTTTACTTTGCTCTATAAGAATGACTAGTGAATCAGGAAAACTAATAATGATATTTTGGTGTTTATTTGCATTTATAACTAGTGGTTTTGAACATAGTATTGCAAATATGACTTTATTATCAATATCAATGTTTATACCACATCCAGAAACAGTATCAATGGCTGGATATATACACAATTTAACTGCAGCGACTATAGGCAACATAATAGGTGGAGCCATATTTGTAGGTGCTGGGTACTATATGCTAGGTAAAAATACAGAAAAAACTATTTAAATAATAAATTAGAGAGGGTGATGAATATGAAGATAAAATTGTCTACGCAAAATTTTAATGATGTACTTAATAATCTACAAAAAGAATACAAAGTTTATGCACCGGTATCTATGCCTTTTAAAGGAACATATTCAGATACTGATGTTGTAAGATACAATACAATAAAATCAATAGAAGAAGTTGAGTTTAATAAGAAGGCAAGTTTTTCTCCAAAGGAAATAGTACTACCGATAACTCAAACATTATTTTATTTTACAGAAGATGCTTATATAGAACCTTCAATTGATGATAAAAAGATATTAATATTTTTAAGATCATGTGATATACACGGATTAAAAAGAGTAGATGAAATATATTTAAACAACGGTCAAGATCCTGACTATTATTATAAAAGACTTAGAGATAAGGTTAAATACGTTTTAATAGGATGTGAACAAAGCTTTAGAAACTGTTTCTGCGTAAGCATGGGATCTAATAAAACTGAAGAATACTCAATGGGATTAAAATTAGAAAATGATGAAGTTTTCTTAGATATAAAAGATGAAGATCTAGCACAATACTTCAGTGGTGAAAATACTGAATTTGAAGTTGCTTATGTAAAGAAAAATAATGTAGATGTAAATGTACCTAAGGACTTAGATCCATTAGTAATATCTCAAGCAACTGAACTTTGGGAAGAATACAATAGTCGTTGTATAGCATGTGGAAGATGTAACTTCTCATGTCCAACATGTACGTGTTTTAGTATGCAAGATATATTCTATAAAGACAATGAAAATAACGGAGAAAGAAGAAGAGTATGGGCCTCATGTCAAGTAGATGGATATACGGACATGGCTGGTGGACACTCATTTAGAAAAAATAAGGGAGATAGAATGAGATTTAAAACTCTTCATAAGGTATATGATTTTAATAAGAAATTCGGATACCATATGTGTGTAGGATGTGGTAGATGTGATGATGCATGTCCTCAATATATATCTTTCTCAACTTGTATAAATAAAGTATATGATTTTGTAAATAAGGAGGCTGATAAAAATGAAGAATCCGTACCTGCCATATAAATCTAAAATACTAGATATAACAAAACATACAGATGCAGAGTGGACATTTAAAATGGAGACAGATACTACAAATGTTTTTCCAGGACAGTTTTACGAAGTATCTATACCTAAAGTTGGAGAATGTCCAATATCAGTATCTGGAATAGGTGAAAACTATGTTGACCTTACTATAAGAGGAGTAGGGAAAGTAACTCATGAGTTATTCAAATTAAACGTAGGCGATGGATTCTTTATGAGAGGTCCTTACGGAAATGGATTTGATGTAAGTTTATTTGAAAATAAAGAAATATTAGTAGTGGCTGGGGGTAGTGCTGTAGCTCCAGTTAGAGGAATTATGAACCACTACTATGACAATATAGATAAATGCGAGAAGTTTAACTTAATAGCTGGATTTAGATCTCCAGATGACGTTTTATTTAAAAAAGATTTCCAAAGATGGGATGACAAATTAAACGTAATATTAACAGTTGATAGAGCTGAAGAAGATTACAAAGGAAATGTTGGATTAGTAACTAAATATATTCCTGAATTACCTGTGAAAGACATAAACAATTTAGTAGCAATAGTAGTAGGACCACCTATAATGATGAAATTTGCAATACAAGAATTTCTTAAAAAAGGAATAAAAGAAGAAAACATATGGGTTTCTTATGAAAGAAAAATGTGTTGTGGATTAGGTAAATGTGGTCACTGTAAAATGGATGAGACGTATATATGTTTAGAAGGACCTGTATTTAACTACACATTTGCTAAAAATCTTATGGATTAGGAGGTATTCTCATGGAATTAGTCAGAGATGTTAATATAAGAAAAGTAATGAAAAATGCATTTAGAATAACTAAACATAAATATGAAACTGCAGTTAGAATTAGAGTACCAGGTGGATTGATAGATCCAGAATGTCTTGAATTAGTTGCAAAAGTTGCTCGTGAATATGGAGATGGAAAAGTTCATATAACTACAAGACAAGGATTTGAAATTCTTGGAATACCAATGGAAAAAATGGGCGAGGTAAATAAAGCTATACAACCAGTAATAGAAAAATTAGGTATAAATCAAGAAAATCCTAACACTGGATACTCAGCAGCTGGAACTAGAAATATAGCTTCTTGTATTGGTAACAAAATGTGCCCTAAAGCACAATACAACACTACAGAATTTGCATCTAGAATAGAAAAGGCAGTATTCCCTAATGATTATCACTTTAAAATAGCATTGACTGGATGTCCAAATGACTGTATAAAAGCTAGAATGCATGATTTCGGAATAATAGGTATGGCTTTACCGGAATACGAAAAAGATAGATGTGTAGAATGTGGAGCGTGCGTTAAGAAGTGCCAGAAAATGTCAACAGGGGCTCTTAAGTTTGAAAACCATAAAGTAGTAAGAGATCATGATAAATGTATAGGTTGTGGAGAGTGTGTTATAAACTGTCCTACAAGTGCATGGACTAGAAGTGAAAATAAATACTATAGACTTGCATTAATGGGCAGATCAGGAAAGAAAAATCCTAGACTTGCTGAAGATTTCATAGTATGGTGTGATGAAGAAAGTATAACAAAAATAATATTAAACACTTATAAATATGTTCATGAATATATAGACCCAGAAGCTCCAAATGGAAAAGAGCATATAGGATATATAATTGATAGAACTGGATTTATGGAATATAAAAAATGGGCTCTTGAAGGTGTTGAATTACCAGAAATAGCTAAAATGAAAGAAAACATATACTGGAGCGGAATAAAGTATTAAAATTCGCTACGCTCATATCGCCAACAACCTTGAAAAACAGGTCTGTTGCTCAAAAAAGGATGACTTATGTCATCCTTTTTTGTACTATTGGGTAAGTATATTCTCTAAACCTTCTAGGTCTATTATCTTTACAATATTTCTATCGTAGTCTATTAATCCATCGGTTTTCATATTCATAAGTTCTCTAGATAAAGATGGTCTAGGAATTCCTAAATACTCAGATAGTCTTTGTTTAGAAATGCTCAAATCTACAAAAACATTATTTTGCATCTTATATTGATCTAATATGTAGTTTACTATTTTATGACGTATACTTACAAATGAAAGATTTCTTATAGTATTATTAAGTGTCAAAATTTTATTACATAGATCTCCTAAGAAAGAAGATAAAAATTCTGGATTATGACTATAAAATTTAACAAACTCATTTGGATTCACAAACATCACTTCACATTTAGAAGATGCAATAACTGTCGCAGGATATTGTTTTACATCTGCAAAGGCTACTATCTCTCCAAATAAATCTCCAATACTTAAATGCGCCATAATTACAACTTTATCAGAAGTAGATATTTTTTTTATATCTACAGTTCCAGAAAGTATTACGCCTACGTGGTTACAGTTTTCGCCTTCTAAAGCTATCATAGAATCTTTGTCATAAGAAGCTATAGTATGTACTGTATCTTTAAAATAATCTAATATATCTTTTTTAGTCATATTTTTAAACAAATTTAATCACCCCATAGTATTTTAACACAAAGGAACAAAAATAATCCATTTGAAAAAACAATATTTTATATTTTATTACATAATTTTACTTTTGACATATGAACGTATACATGATAATATATATATTACTGACAACAAAACTAAATAATGAGTAAGCCGGATAGTCGCGGGTATTCTATTGAATACACGAGGAAAGTCGGAGCTCCGTAGAGCAGGGTGCTAGGTAACACCTAGTGGGAGTGATCTTAAGGATAGTGCAACAGAAATAGACCGCCATGTAAGCATGGTAAGGATGGAAAGGTGAGGTAAGAGCTCACCAGCAACTAGGTGACTAGTTGGCTATGTAAACCCCACCTGGAGCAAGACCAAGTAGGAACTAAAAAGGGGGCTGCTCGTTCCCGTTCCGTAGGTAGGTCGCTTGAGCTTACTGGCGACAGTAAGCCTAGATAGATGACTGTCTAACACAGAACTCCGCTTACAGACTTACTCATTTAACATAAATCTAAGGAATTAACCTTAGATTTTTTTTATTTTAGGAATAAAAATTGCATACATGTAAATAATCACCAAGTAAGAGGTGATTATCATGAGAATTCCTAAACATATTGGTGTAATACCTGATGGAAATAGAAGATGGGCTGAAGATAAGGGAATGACAAAGGAAAAAGGATATGAAAATGGATTAGATCCAGCACTCGAAGCTCTTAGAATATGTAAGAGCCTAGGGGTAGAAGAAATGACGTTTTATGGATTTACAACAGATAATACAAAAAGGCCAGCTTATCAAAAGGAAGCATTTACCAAGGCATGTATAGATGCTGCTAACATTGTCTTAAATGAAGGCGAATCATTACTTGTTGTAGGTAATACAAAATCTCCAATGTTTCCTAAAGAACTTATGCCGTATACAACTAGGGGAGAAACTAAAGAAAATCAAATGAAAGTAAATCTATTAGTTAATTATGGTTGGCACTGGGACTTAAATACATTAGCTGAAGCAAAGGGAGTAAATAAAAATAACTTACATAACCATATTCAATCTTCTGATGTATCTAGAATGGATTTAATAATAAGATGGGGTGGTAGAAGAAGATTAAGCGGATTTTTACCAGTTCAATCTATATATGCCGATTTTTATGTAGTAGATGATTATTGGCCTGATTTTAAATCTGACCATATAAGTGAAGCTTTGAGTTGGTATGATAACCAAGATGTAACTCTAGGTGGTTAAAAGTATATAATTGCGTCTGTAATCCAAGGTATTTAGCCTTGGATTTTTTATTGTACAAAATGTGAAAAAAAACTGATTTATATAAATTATTGCAACAAGTTTGACAATTTTGTCGAAAGAAGGTATAATGGAAATGATTACTTTACATAATATTTTTGTAATATAATCTAAAAATAAAAACAGGGAGGCGCATATGAAAAGCAAAACAAAAGTTATAAATGAAAAAAAGGGATTCGTGATGAAGATGTTAGATGGGGTAGAATATATTGGTAATAAATTACCCCATCCAATAACTTTATTTGCTATATTTTGTTTAGCACTAATGATAATATCTGCAATAGCATCAGTATCTGGATTGTCAGTAACAGCTGAGTTAATAGACAGAAGTACTATGGAACTTACTGAGCAAACAGTAAGCGCTGTAAACCTATTAAGTGCAGATGGTATAAAGTATATGTTAGAAAACATGGTAACTAACTTTACAGGCTTTGCTCCACTGGGAGTTGTTTTAGTTGCTATGCTAGGGGTTGGAGTAGCAGAAGGAACAGGATATATATCAGCAATATTAAAGAAAACGGTTTCAGTAACCCCAGCAAAATTAGTTACTCCAATGGTAGTATTTTTAGGAATTATGTCAAATATAGCATCGGATGCAGGATACGTTGTATTAGTACCATTAGGAGGACTTATATTTTTAACATTTAAGAGACATCCACTTGCAGGTATAGCAGCTGCATTTGCAGGTGTTTCTGGTGGATTTAGTGCAAACTTATTACTAGGAACTATAGACCCAATGCTAGGTGGGATAAGTACAGAAGCTGCGAAAATATTAGATCCAGCTTATGTAGTAGCACCAACAGCTAACTATTTCTTTATGTTTATATCTACATTTATAATAACTGTGATAGGTACAATAGTAACAAATAGAATAATAGAACCAAGGCTAGGAAAATACAATAAAAAAGTTGAAAACTTAGATACAGATATAAGTACTATTACTGAAGATGAAAAGAAAGGTTTACTATATGCTAACTTATCTTTACTAGCATTTGTTGCCTTAATAGTAGTAGCAGCAATACCTGAAAATTCATTCTTAAGAAATCCTGAAAATGGAAGTTTAATGGACCACTCTCCACTAATGAATGGTTTAGTTCCAATAATAGCTATTGGATTCTTCTTACCAGGTGTAGTTTACGGTAAATTTGCAAAAACAATAAAGACAGAAAAAGACGTTGCATCTAAATTATCTAAATCAATGTCTTCAATGGGTGGTTATATTGCATTAGCATTTGTAGCTTCTCAATTTATAGCATATTTCAGCTATACTAACTTAGGTACTATATTAGCTGTTAAAGGTGCAGACTTGTTAGCAGCTACAGGAATATCAGGACCGATATTATTTATACTGTTTATATTAGTAACAGGATTTATAAACTTATTCATAGGTTCAGCTTCAGCTAAATGGGCTATAATGGCACCGGTATTTGTACCTATGTTTATGAGATTAGGATACTCACCGGAGTTAACTCAGGTTGCATATAGAATAGGTGATTCATCAACAAATATAATATCACCTCTTATGGCTTACTTCGCAGTTATAGTTGCATTTATGCAAAAATATGATGAAGAGTCTGGTATAGGAACATTAATATCACTGATGCTACCGTACTCAATTGGATTTTTAATATTCTGGTCTATATTATTAATAATATGGATGATAGCAGGGCTACCATTAGGACCAGGAGTATCAATGTTTTTATAATAAATGAAGCTAAGCACTTATCTTTTGATAAGTGCTTAGTTTTATTTCCAACTAATAAACTTAAGCGAGGTCCCATCTGGTTGTTGGCGACATGAGCGAAGCGATTTTTATATATTTAAATGTAGACATATGTCTAAATTAGTATACAAATACTTGTCCTGACAATTAGTATATTTTGGTATAATAGGTATATACATACATTTAAAAAGGATGTGCTTAAATTGAGTAAGTTAAGGGGAACTGAGTTTAAAATAACTGTTGCGGCTATATTAGGGACAATATTTGTAACTTTAGGATTTACATTAAGTCAAGGGGAAACTAGGGTAGATAATTTATTTAAGAAAAATGGTGGACAAGTTGTAAAGTCACAGCAGTTTGAAGTAATATCAGAGCAAGATTATAAGATTGTATCCGAAAATATAATTGAAGAAAATGGACAAAAAAAATCAGTTTACAATATAGTTATGAAAGATGAAATAAGACCTGACCAAGCAAACTATTTATCAGAAGAATTATATAAGAAATCAGTTGAAAAAGATAAAAGTGTAAAACAATCGCAGATATATATATTTAAAAATCAAAATGATGCAAGAAATTATTCTGGAGATATCTCTAAAATAAGTAAAGGAATAATATTTACTAAAAGTATTGATAAAAGTTATATAACTTTAAAAAGATATAGCTTAATAACTAAAAGGTTAGAAAATTCTATACCAAAGGAATTTGAAATAAAAGGTATAAAACAAGAAAGTAATTTTACAAAGATAGATATGAAAATGCCCGATACATTAGAAGATGCAGAAGCACTATATCAAATAGAATTTTTAATAAAAAAGATAAATCAATTAAATACTGATAAAAATTTAGATAAGGTAGTAGCAATTGCAAAACCTATGGAAGGTGAAGATACAGCTTGGGAATACAATAGTGAGCACAAAGACGTAATAGTTTTTTCGGAAACTTCTATTATATATTAATTTATAGGGAGGTGAAAAATTATGAAAAGAAAAATTATTACCCTAGGTATAACTACTTTAGTGTCATCAATAATACTTGGAAATAGTTCATATTCACAAAGTATAGAATTAATTACTAAGGATAATGAAAAATATATGCCTGTAAAACTATTTGTAAAAAAATTAGGCGGAGAATATAAAGAAATGGAAGATGGATATATTTTTAATGTAAATGGAAAAGATATAGCAGTCAAGGAATATGCATCATTTGCAAAAATAGATGATCATTATGAACCACTTAATGTAACTAATGTAGATGGATGGAATGTACCTACAGATACAGAGTCTATATACAGGGAAAATGAAGTATATATACCAGCAATGTTTTTACAATCGTTCCAAGTAGCTGATTACAGTATAAATGGAAATGATTTAGTAGTTGAAAAAGAAAAAATTATAGTTAAAGCTCCTGTAATAGTAAAAAAACCTAAAGATAGTAAGCCAAAACCAACTCCAGTTTATAATCCTAAGCCACCTGTAAATACAGAAGATCCAAATAATAATACAGGTAATAATCCAAATCCAGATCCAAATAATAACGGAGATAATACTAATCTAGATCCAAATAATAATACAGGTAATAATCCAAATCCAGGTCAAAGTAATAATGAAGATAATACACAAACTCCACAGCAACCACCTGAACAAACAAATAATCAAGGTACTATAATACCTAATACGACTCAATAAACATTTATACGGCATTTCAGCAATTGAAATGCTTTTTAGTTTGAAAAAAACATCTTATCATGATAAAATTACATTTAGAGAAAATTATGACATAAGAAATATAAAAGGGTGGGTATATGAGTAGTAAAGTCAGGAGAACAAAGAAGAGAAGAAGAATTAAAAAAACAAGGGTTGCTATTCTAATACTAGCACTTAGCACAATAGTATGTGGCATGAGTTTATTTGTAACTACTTTAGTGAGTAAATATGAAACACATAAAAAAGAAGCTAAAGAACAAACAATAAAACAAGAGACTCAACTTAAATCAGCATCAAAAGATACATCAATAAAGAAATATAAAATATTTATAGATCCAGGCCATGGTGGTAAGGACCAGGGGTCTAAGGGACCTAAAGGGGATTTAGAGAAAGATGTTAATTTACAAATAGCAAAAAAAATAGGTTCAAAATTATCTGAATATCCGCAAATAGAAGTTATAATGTCAAGAACTGATGATACATTTTTAACACTAGATCAAAGAACAGATACTGCAAATGCTCTAGGCGTTAATGCTTTTATATCTATACATCAAAATTCAGAACAAGGTCAAAATACAGCTAGTGGATTAGAGACATATTATTATGCCCGTGGAACTGAAGATTCTAAAAAACTTGCACAAATAGTACATGAAAACATATTTATGTATGTAGATACAAGGGATAGAGGTGTACTACCTCAAAATTTTGAAGTTATAAGAGAAACAAATATGGCCGGAATATTAATAGAAACTGGATTTTTATCAAACCCTCAAGATGAAAAAAACTTAACAAATCCTAAATATCAAGATCTTTTGAGTGAAGGAATAGTTGAAGGTATATTAGAATATTTAGGAATTTAAAAGCTCGCTATATAGCGGGCTTTTTTTAATATATATTCACCATATATTACTTATAGCATATTATATAATGATATATTTTTTGATATTAAAAACAGGGGGTGTTTACATGGCTACCAAGATTAAAATTAAAAAAGGACATAAAAATAAAATAAGAAATTGGAATAAAAGTACATTTAACATAATGTCTTTTGATGGTGGAGGAGTGAAAGGTTGTCTTTCAGCCACATTAGTCAATAGACTATATGAGTTAAACCCAGATATAATAGAGAAAACAAGTTTATTTTCTGGTACATCTATAGGATCTATAATTGCCTTAGCCTTGGCTTATGGACTAAACCCAAGAGATATAAGGGATATATTTAATGAAGAAAACGTAAAGACTGTATTTACTCCATCTTACTCAGAACTCGTAAGACCTAAATACAACAATCATAATTTAAAACAGCTATTACTAAGAGTATTTCCAGAGGATTTAAAGTTAAAAGATTTAAAAAAATACGTTATAATACCAACATTTAGCTTAGGATGCCAAGGGGAGGATGAAAGCTGGCAACCTGTGTTTTTGAATAATCTACCTTGGTCAACTACATCTGAAATATACGTTATTGACGCTGCATTATCTAGCAGTGCAGCACCTATTTATTTTCCATCTCATGAAGGATTTATAGATGGAGGAGTAGTTGCAAATGATCCAAGTCTAGTAGCATTAATACATGCTATAGACAGAGAAGGTTTAAATGAAAGTCTAGAGAACATAAGATTATTATCTATAGGAACTGGATATAAGTCTGAATGTATAGAAGGTAGCACAACTGGATGGGGTGCTATAGAATGGGTTACTCACAAAAATCCATCTACACCTTTATTGTCTTTAATGTTTAATGCAAATACAGCACTTAGTTGCTCTCTTTGCTCTAAGTTACTAGATCAAAATTATTTTAAATTAAATCCTAATTTATCTAGAGGAGTGGCATTAGATAGTTATAGTCAAATAAATTATCTAAGAAAACTAGGAGAAAACTATAACTTAGATAGAGCTATGAACTGGATACAAAATAACTATAAATAGTAATATCTAGATGTTAATGTGATACATGTATATTGTGATATAATATATGTATCACATTAATTTTTTGGGGGAAATAAAATGGATGAATTATATTCCTATATAACTGATGATAGTTATATAAGTATAAATGATATATATAATAAAATAAATAAATTGGAAATAAGATTATCAAATAATGATAATATATTGGGAAGTATACATGAAAAACAAATGCAAATTTATAACAAAAAAAGCTGTGGAGTTTATTATACTCCTAAATTTATAGTAGATTATATACTTGAAAAAACCATAAAAAACGAAGATATATTAAAAAATCCTTGTATTAAAATTTTGGATATATCATGTGGATGTGGAAATTTCTTATTAGAAGTTTATGATATTTTATATAAGAAATTTGAAGATAATATAGAAATTTTAAGAGAAAATTACAAAGATAAAACATATAAAATAAAATTAATGGGAAATGAAATAAATTTAATAGGATACAACTATTGGATAAAAGAAAATATCCACTATCATATATTAAAGCACTGTATATATGGAGCAGATACAGATAAAAATGCAGTGAATATATTAATAGCTAGTTTTATACTCAAAAATCCCTATGTTTATACTGAAGATATAAATATAGTATGTTGTGATAGTTTAATTAAACACGAAGACAAAGAATCAAAATACAAAGAATTCTGGAGCAATAAGTTTGATTATATAGTAGGAAACCCCCCTTACATAGGACACAAAAAGTTGGATATAAGTTATAAAAAATGGCTGTCAGAAGAATATACAGAAGTATACAAAGATAAATCTGATATATACTACTGTTTTTATAAAAGGATATTGGATGTTTTAAAAGAAAAGGGAATATCAAGTATTATAACTCCAAGATATTTTATAGAAAGTCCAAGTGGAAAGCATCTTAGAAATTACTTAAAAGAAAATAGCACAATAAAAGAAATAGTAGATTTTTATGGATGTGATATATTTAAAAACATAGGAATAGCAAGTTCAATAATAACATTTGAGAAAAGTACTCCAAATGACAATAATATAAGTATATACAAACTAAAAGGTGAAATTGTAGATTTGACAAATAATAATTTAAACAATCTGTTAAAAGAAAACGTTTTTGAACATTTTACTTTAAATCAAAGACTTTTAGATGATAGATGGCTACTTATTCCAAAATATAAGTTAAATATATATAAAAATATAATAAAAAATACAAATTATAAATTAAGTGATATTTGTGAAAGTTTTCAAGGAATAATAACTGGTTGTGATAAGGCATTTGTTTTAAGCTATGATGAAGTATACAAATACAATATAGAAGAAAATTTACTAAAGAAATGGATAAAAAATAAAAATATAGAAAAATATTTTATAAATGAAAGTAAATATAATTTAATATATAGCGACGATATAGATAATGAAAACAAATATTCAAGTAGTATAAATTACATAAACAACTATAAATCAAAATTATTAAATAGAAGAGAATGTAAAAGTGGAACTAGAAATTGGTACCAACTCCAATGGGGTAGAAGTAAGGAAGAATTTGAAAAAGAAAAAATAATGTTTCCATATAAATCGAGTTTCAATAAGTTTGCAATAGATAAAGAAAATAGGTATTGTAGTGCAGATGTGTATTCATTTTATATAAAAGATGAATATAAAGAACAATTTAGCCATGAATATATAATTGGAATTTTAAACTCAAAAGTATATGATTATTATTTTAAATTGTTTGCAAAAAAAATGAGCAAATACATATACGACTATTATCCAAATACTGTTATGGAGCTTAAAATATTTAAAAATGAAGATTACAACACTATAGATTTACTATCAAAGGAAATTATAAAATTAAGTTCAAAAAATATTTTATGTGATGAAGATATTAAGAATATACAAAACATAGAAGAAGATATAAACAATTTAATAATAAAGGCACTACATATAGATGAATTTAAAATACAGCCATAGCATATAATGTACAAATAATTGTATGTTAGGGGGTTGTGATTTGATTAAATTTTACATAGAAGAATCTGAAAGAAGAATATATGTAAGTGTATCTGATTATATATACACTAGAGATGTAAAAGAATTTATTAATAATTATAAAAGAACTATAAAAACTATAAGACCAGCTCAATACAAATTAATAATAGAGCCTAGATTTTTTGAATGTGAAAATGAAAATGATATAAAACAAACTTTTGTAACATTTATAAAAACTGGATTTAAGAAAATTTATTTAGTAGATCCATATGGAGAATTTAATAAAAATATAAAATTAGGATCAATGGAAAGAAAAATATTTTTTAATTCTGTTAAAATAATTAGAAATATAAATGAAATTATATAAGTACAAAAAATACTTTAGTCTCTGGCTAAGGTATTTTTTTCCAAATAATTACTTGTATTTATATGATAAAATATATATAGAATTCTAAGCGGAGGTAATTATGAGGAAAATACATATTATATTGACTTTAGTAGGAACTCTTATATTTACTACAAATAATGTATATGCTGAGTCAAATGAAATAAAATCGAGAATAAATCCTGGAAATATATTTTACTTTATTGATAGAGGATTAGAGAACATAAAATTAAAATTTATTAAAGATGAACAAAAAAGACTGGAGTACTTATCTTCTTTAGTACTTGAAAGATTGGCTGAAGTAGAATCTGCAAAATCTACTAATAAACTTGAACTTATAAATATAGCTCAAGACGGATATGAAACAACTATAACAGAAATATTAAATATGGTAGAAGATACAAATGAAGCTCAAATCTATGAGGTATTAAATAAAACAGAAGATATATTAGTTCAAGACTTAGAACAATCTGCAATAGAACAAACTCCTACAGAAGAAGTAGCTAAAGAAGAAGTAGCTACAGAAGAAGTAGTTACTGCAGAAAATATAATTATTGGAAACGTAGAAGCAGCAAAACTAGTATTTGGACAAGAAATAAGTGAAGAATTATTAAATAAAATATCAGGTTTAAATCTAATGGAAATGACTACTATAAAATCCCTTGCAGATCAAAGTGGGAAATCAGTAGAAGAAGTTTATAATATATTTATACAAAGTGAAAAGGGAATAGGTGTAACAGCAAATAAGTTAGGCATAGGAATAAAAGATGGTATGGAAAATCTTAAAGAAGACTACAAAAAAGTAAAAGATGATGAAAAGAAATATAAAAAAGCACAAAAACAAAATAACTCAAAAAATAAAGAGAAAAAAGATAAGAAAGAAAAAAATAATAAGAACAAAAATAAAAATAAGAACAAAGATAAAGATAAAGATTAAAAAGCTGCACAAATGTGCAGCTTTTCTAATTTTCAGGCTTAGTTCCATGAATATCCTTTATTCCATCTTTATCTAATGATATATTTGCATTATAAGCAGCTTGACTAAATAACCTTTCTGCTTTAGATAATTCTAATCCCTTCAAAGTCATATTTTCAGGTTTAGCTTCTCCAACTCCATCTTGGTATAGCTTATATAAATAAGCTACAGCTTGAGGCAAAAATCCTAAAAATCTTGCACCTATAGTATCACATGCTACAGGATCTGTTCCAGCTATTATCAAACCTTCTGTATTTACAGATTTTCCATCACTTGGCCCTGTACCTATCATAGCTTTATCGCAGCTTATTATAGCTAAATCTATAGGGATTTTTGAAGCCATAGAATATATAAACCCATGTAAGTCTTCATGTATTCCAGTAATTTTTTTAGGGGTTCCATGTATTTCCGATGGGGGCCATCCTAGTGCTATATTTTTTATTGATGCACTCATAGTTGCTTCTTCGTGATGTTTAAGTTGAGTAAATGATATTAGAACGTCACATTCATCTAGTAATTTATTTATAGGAGTAGTTTTTATTATTTTATGACCCAGTTCAAAATCAACATATGGGCCGTAGTTTAAATCAACAAATTCAATGTTTTCGTTGTCTATAATTTCCTTATATCCTACTTGTTTCATAACATCTGGAGTTTCGCCACCACCAGATCCAACAGCTATGTATATTTTAGATGGATTTTTATCTTTAACATATCTTATAAGTGTTTGCAATGTGTGTGGACCAACTACAGTACCAGTATTAGGTTTTTTGTTTTTAACCCAATTAGGAGTTATAACTACAACATCATTAGGTTTTATAATATTATCTATAGGAAGCATGTCCAAAGCTTCTTTTATAGATGTACTTTCAGATGTACCCTTAGATATAGCAACTATTGGTTCTATGACTCTTCTATTAGTTCTCATATTATTTCTCCTTTCACAATTTTATAACATTTTAATTTTCGGCATATTGACAGATTTATATACATAAGTTTTTAGTGGAAATTATTTAACTAAATTATAGGGGGGTAACTATGCAAAAGGTATTAACAGGAAATCAAGCTATAGCTAGGGGATTTTATGAGGCAGGAGGTATACTTGCAGCAAGTTATCCTGGCTCTCCAACAGTAGAAATATTAGAAAGTTTAAAACAATATAATGAAATATACTCAGAGTTTTCTACAAATGAAAAGGTAGCATTAGAAGTATCTATGGGAGCTTCTTTTGCAGGGGCAAGAACTATGTGTTCTATGAAACACGTTGGTGTAAATATAGCTGCTGACCCACTTATGACATTTACCCAAACTGTTATAAATGGAGGCTTTTTATTAGTAAGTGGAGATGATCCAGGACTTGCAAGTTCACAAAATGAACAAGACAATAGAATATTTGGCAAGTTTGCAAATATGGCAATACTTGATCCAAGTAATAGTAATGAAGCAAAAGAATATACTAAATATGGTTTAGAAATAAGTGAGAAATACCAGATTCCTACAATGCTTAGAATTACTAGTAGGCTATGTCATAGTAGGGGTATAGTAGAATTAGAAGATAGAAGTGAAGTAAATATAAAAGAGTTTAAAAATGATATATCTAAGTATTGTATGCTTCCTCCTCATGCAAACAAAGCTCAATATTTTATGAAGGAAAGATTACAAAACCTAGAAGAATATGCTTATAATAGTGACTTAAATATATTATATGAAGTAGAAAATAGTGATACATTAATAATAACCTCTGGACTTGTATATGAACATCTAAGAGAAATAAATCCAAATGTATCAATATACAAATTAGGTCTTGTATATCCAATATCAATACAAAGAATAAATGAATTAAGTCAAAAATACAAAAATATAATAGTTTTAGAAGAAATGACTCCATTTATAGAAAATGAATTAAAAACAAATAAAATAGATTGCAAAGGTAAGGAATATTTTTCATTTACAGGTGAATTACAAATAGAAGATATAGAAAATGGACTTATAAAAGCTGGATTAATAAATATAGAAGATAAAATAAGTGAAGATATAACTCCTATAGACACAGTACCTAGATCTCCTATGTTTTGTTCTGGATGTCCACATAGACCAGTATTTGATATATTGAAAAAATCAAAGGCCTTTGTTATAGGGGACATAGGCTGTTATAGTATGGCATTATTATATCCATTTGAAGTATCTCAAGTTAATATAAGTATGGGTTCATCACTTGGAATAATAAAGGGTATGAGAAAAACATATAGTAAGTTAAACGACAATAGACCCTTGGTTGCAGTTATAGGCGACGGAACGTTTTTCCACTCAGGTCTTCCAGGTGCAGTAAACTTATTACATCAACTAGACAATGATGAAAACATGACTGTAATAGTATTAGACAATGGAACTACAGCTATGACAGGTGGCCAACCTAATGGAAGTTCAGGATCAAATACAAAACATGGAGATATGAATATTAATATAGAAGAATTACTTAAAACCATGGGATTTGAAGATATAACAAGAATAGATCAATTTGAATATTCTAATTCAAAGAAAACAATAAACGATGCAATAAAAAGAAATGGATTATCATTTATAATAACATCTAGACCATGTGCACTTGGCTTTAAAATAAAAGAGCCTTATTTCTATGTAGATCCTAGTATATGTATAGGATGTAGAAGTTGCGTTAAAACAAATTGCCCTCCTATAAAAATGAAGAAATACGAAGGTATAGAAAAATTAAAGTCATCTATAGATCCTAATATGTGCGTTGGATGTTCTGTTTGTGCTCAAGTATGTCCTGTTGGAGCAATAAAAAGATCTGGTGAAAATAAATAGGAGGGATATTATGAAAAATATATTATTAACTGGAGTTGGAGGACAAGGGCTTGTCCTAGCAACAGAAATAATAAGCCAAGTAGGATTTAGAGCTGGGTTTGATATAAAAAGTAATGATGTTGTAGGATTATCACAAAGAGGCGGTAAGGTTTGGGGAAGTATAAGAATAGGAGATAAAGTAAATTCTCCAAATATACCTGTAGGCCAAGGAGATATATTATTAGGACTTGATCCACTGGAAGCTTATAGATGGAGTTATGTATTAAAAGAAGGTGCTTTAGTAATTTTAAATAAATATCAAACAGCACCTAATACAGTTCTTATGGAAGTTCACGAATATCCAGATAATATAGAGAAGTATTTAGAAAGTAAATATAATGTTATAAAAATAGATGCAATGGAAGAAGGAAATAAACTTGGAAATAATAAGGTTGCAAATACATTTTTATTAGGTATAATGGCAAAACAAATAGAAGATATTATAGATAAAAACATATGGATAGATGTTATAAAAGAATATGTACCAACAAAAGCAATAGAAGCAAATATTAAAGCATTTGAAATAGGATATAACTGGAGTTAAAGAAGTTGAGGAGTATTCCTCAGCTTCTTTAAATTTGACCCACAAACATATGTTTTGTATAATCTTATATGAGGTGAAATCATTGGATAAAATAATATTTCATATAGATGTTAATTCTGCATTTCTTTCTTGGACCGCTGTAGATATGTTAAAAAACAATAATAATATAGATATAAGAAAAATACCTTCTGTAATAGGAGGGGACCCTAATAGTAGACGGGGGGTAGTTCTTGCAGGTTCAATAGGAGCTAAGAAATTTGGAGTTAAAACGGGAGAATCGCTTTATAATGCATTTAGAAAATGTAGAAATCTAAAGGTATATCCACCAGATTTTAGAATTTATCGGAATTGTAGCAATGCAATGGTAGAAATACTTAAAGAATATTCCCCATTAATAGAAAGATTTTCAATTGATGAGTGTTTTTTAGATTGTTCTCACTTTAAGGGATTTGAAATGAAAAAGGCTATTGAGATAAAAGAAAGAATAAAAAATGAACTTGGATTTACTGTAAACATAGGTATAGGAAATAATAAGCTATTGGCAAAGATGGCATCTGAGTTTGAAAAGCCAGATAAGATTCATACAATTTATAAAGAGGAAATAAAAGAAAAAATGTGGAATCTTCCTGTAGGAGAACTATTTATGGTTGGAAAAGCAAGTGAAAGAAAACTTAGAAATTTAAATATTAAAACCATTGGGGAATTGGCAAACTACGATGTAAATACTTTAAAAACAATATTTAAAAGTTTTGGAATGAAGCTTTATCAATTTGCAAATGGAATTGACAACTCAGATGTACTTGAGGAAAGAAATGCAAAACATAAGGGTATCGGTAACTCTACAACAATGCCTTATGATATTGATGATGAAGAAGATGCTTTCAGTGTACTTTTTGATTTAACAAATACTGTAATATATAGACTCAAAAAATCAGAACTTTTGGCAAGTCAAGTTAGTGTATCTATAAGAAATTCTGACTTTGTAACATATTCTCACCAAAAGACGTTGATAAATCCAACAGACGATAATGATTTAATATTCAATACAGTAAAACAAATATTCAAAGAAATGTACAAACATGAACCAATAAGACTTTTAGGAGTTAGAGTTACTAAGTTAACTTCTAATGACGTTGTTCAATTAACATTATTTTAGTGGGTGATACTATGAGAGGTTTGATATTAGAAGGTGGGGGAGCAAAAGGTGCATACCAAATAGGTGCATATAAAGCTCTAAAAGAAATGGGGATTGAATTTGATGGTGTTGCAGGAACATCTGTTGGTGCATTAAATGGTGCATATATAGTTCAAGATGATATAGAAACTATAGAAAATATATGGTTAGAAGCTAACTATAGATTTTTTATGGATATAGATGAATCAACATATGAAAAAATAAAAAATATAGATTTTAACCCTAAGAATTTTAATACTATTGCATCTTTTTTAACTAAGGCTTTGAAAAATGATGGAATAGATATATCACCACTAAGGAAAAATCTTGAAGATACTATAGACGAAGAAAAAATAAGAAATTCTAAAAAAGACTTTGGAATGGTTACTGTGTGGTGGGACAAAAAGATAAATCCGCATCCTATTTATATTGAAGATATACCAGACAAAAAGTTAATAGATTATTTAATAGCTAGCGCAAGTTTACCTATATTCAAATTAGAAAAAATAGACGGCAAACTGTATTTAGATGGAGGTTTTTACGATAATCTACCAGTTGGATTACTTAGAAAAAAAAGATACGATGAATTTGTTGTAATAAGGTTAAAAAACAATGAAAAAGAAAAGTATAAGCTAAATCAAGGTTCTCATATAAAAAGTATAATTCCTTCAGAAAGTTTAGGTGGATTTTTAAACTTTGATAAAGAAAATGTTGTTAAAAATATAAAACTTGGATATTTTGATGCCAAAAAGGTATATGGTCAATATGACGGTGTAAGATATTATTTTATCGAGAATAATAAATACCATGAAGATTATTGTTTTGACTTAATTAAAAATGTAAGTAAGGATACTATATCCAAACTTTGTAATAAGTTAAATATAAAAAAGGAACCGTCATTGAGAACTTTATTTGAAAATATAGTTCCAGAGTTGGGAAAACTATTAAATCTACATGATGATTTTGATTATAAAAATTTAATATATTCTATTTATGAAAAAGAACTAGAAAACCAAGGAGCTCAAAGAATAACCTTATACGACTTTGAAAAAACAGTTGTTGCTGTAAATAATTATGTGAAAAATTCACAAAACATTATAATAGATATGAAAAGTATAAATAAAGATAAATTGACCAAGAGTATTACTTGGGATATTATAAATGATATGAATAATAAATAATATTATACTCTTCGGAAAAACTATGAAGTATAATTATATAATTTTTGGAGGTTCTAAAATGGAAAAAACAGTTACAATTAAAAATGCAAGTGGATTACATGCTAGACCAGCTGGTATGTTTGTAAAAAAAGCTTCAGAATTTAAATCTACAGTAGAGATAAAAGCTAAGAATAAAGTTGTAAATGCTAAATCTATAATGGGAATAATGAGTTTAGGATTAGGTCAAGGTGATACGGTAACAATAGTGGCAAATGGAGATGATGCTGAAAAGGCTATAAATTCACTAGTTGAGTTAGTAGAAAGTGGATTTGGAGAATAATATTAAACTAAACCTCGGCATATAGCCGAGGTTTAATTGTACCTATAACTTTGAAAGGAGATATAACAGTGTTCAAAGGGATTGGAGCATCACCAGGTATAGCCTTAGGACGTGCATTAGTTATAAAACAAAGTGAATTAAATATAGAAAAAAACACAATAACTGATATAGATTGCGAAGTAAAAAGATTTGAAGATGCAATATCAAAATCAAAGAAGGAATTGGTTGAAGTTAAAGAAAAAGCAAAAAAAGAATTAGGTGATGATAAAGCAAAGATATTTGAATCTCATTTACTACTTTTAGGAGATCCAGAATTAATTAATAAAACCATAAATAATATAAAAAATGAAAAAATAAATGCAGAATCTGCATTTAATGATGTAGTAAAAATGTTTGTATCTATATTTGAAAATATGAAAAATGAATATATGAGAGAAAGATTAGCTGATATAAAAGACGTTTCATATAGAGTGTTGAGACATTTACTAGGAATAAATATAGTGGATTTATCATCTTTAAATGAAGAAGTTATTTTAATAGCTCACGACCTAACACCATCTGATACAGCTATTATGAACAAAAAAATAGTCTTAGGTTTTTTAACAGACATAGGAGGTAGAACGTCTCATAGTGCTATAATGGCTAGAAGTTTGGAAATTCCAGCTACAGTTGGTTTAAATAACATAACAAATGAAGTTAAGGATGGAGATTTTATAGTATTTAATGGAGATACTGGAGAAGTTATATTAAATCCATCAAAGGAAGAAATTATTAAATATAAAGAACTAAAGTTAAAATTTGATGAAGAAAGAAAATCTCTCCAATCTTTAATAGGGCAAGAAAGTAAGACAAGTGACGAAAGACATGTAGAACTTGCCGGCAATATAGGTACTCCAAAGGACGTTGAAGGATTATTGAAAAACGATGCTGAAGGTGTAGGGCTGTATAGAACAGAGTTTTTATACATGGATAGAGATAACTTCCCAAGTGAAGAAGAGCAATTTGAAGCCTATAAATCAGTACTTGAAGCTATGAATCCAAAGCCTATAGTTATAAGAACATTAGACATAGGTGGAGATAAGGAACTAACTTATTTAAAAATGGAAAAGGAAATGAATCCATTTTTAGGATATAGAGCTATAAGATTGTGTCTTGATAGAACAGACATATTCAAAACCCAATTAAGAGCTATATTTAAAGCTAGTGTATACGGTAATCTTAGAATAATGTTTCCTATGATATCATCACTAGAAGAACTTTTAGAATCTAAAAAAATAGTAGATATAGTAAAATCTGACCTAGATAAAGAAAATATAAAGTACTCTAAGGATGTTCAATTAGGTATGATGATAGAAGTTCCATCAGCAGCTATTATATCTGATATACTTGCAAAATACGTTGACTTTTTTAGTATAGGTACTAATGATTTAATACAATATACTTGTGCAGTAGATAGAATGAATCAGAAAATAAGTTATCTTTACAATCAATTTAACCCTGCAGTGTTAAGACTTATAAAAATGGTTATAGATAATGCACACAAAGAAGGTAAATGGGTTGGTATGTGTGGTGAATCTGCTGGTGACAAAAGAATGATACCAATACTCCTAGGAATGGGACTAGATGAATTTAGTATGAGTCCTATATCTATACTTCCTGCTAGAAAGCTTATAAGTTCTCTAAGTTATGAAGAAACGAAAAATTTTGTAACTGAAGTTTTAAAATTAGGAACTGCTGAGGAAATAGAAGATTATATAAATAAAAATTTTAATTACTAAAATTTTATTAAAAAAGACGTATACAAATATATACTACTAAGCATAATATATCTTAGATAATTAATATTATTAAATATATTCGAAATATATTGACATATAGTGTACAATATATTAGAATTATAAATTATAAGAATAAAAAGAAAGACAGTGAAGGGAAGAGTAAGTATAGGACGTAGTCACAGCGAGTTGGCGGTAGTGGGAGCCCAACATGAAACCTATATCGAAGAACATCCCAGAGTTGCTAACCGAAATCTTTATTGAGAGTAGACTTAGCCGGATCCAATCCGTTATCATATTGGACAGTATCGAAGAAAATATTTCTTCTGTACATGTAA
The DNA here is from genome assembly GCF_059569055.1 of Sporacetigenium mesophilum DSM 16796. Classification (NCBI taxonomy): domain Bacteria; kingdom Bacillati; phylum Bacillota; class Clostridia; order Peptostreptococcales; family Tepidibacteraceae; genus Sporacetigenium; species Sporacetigenium mesophilum. The sequence continues at coordinate 24,209 of NZ_JCANUR010000007.1, forward strand.
GGCGAGCTGTAAAGCTAAGCAGGGTGGTACCGCGGAAGTAATAACCTTTCGTCCCTTTTGGGATGAGAGGTTTTTTTGTATTCAAAATTAAAAGAGTATAGCGCTATGCTCCTAAATCATATAAGGGAGTGTATAATATGAAACTAATAATACCAGAAGGATATAAAACTGAATTAGGTGTTTTAGAAACACAAGTAGCAATAAAAACATTAAAGGATCATTTTGAAACAACATTATATAAAGAATTAAATTTAACTAGAGTGTCGGCTCCATTATTTGTTTTGCCTGAATCAGGAACAAACGACAATTTAAATGGAATTGAAAGACCTGTTTCTTTTGACGTGCCTGCCGTATCTAAAAAAGCAGAAATAGTTCATTCATTGGCAAAGTGGAAGAGAATGGCCCTTAAAAAATATGGGTTTGAATCTGGACATGGATTGTACACTGATATGAATGCTATTCGTAGAGACGAAGAGCTAGACAACCTTCACTCTATATATGTAGATCAATGGGATTGGGAACTAGTAATATCAAAAGAAGAAAGAAATGAAGAAAAATTAAAAGAAATTGTTAATAAGATATACAATGTATTTAAAAAAACAGAAGACCATGTATGTGGCAAATATTCTTGTATACCTAAGACTTTACCTGATGAAATAACCTTTGTAACTACTCAGGAATTAGAGGATATGTATCCAAAGTTTACACCAAAGGAAAGAGAAAATGCTATAGCAAGAAAACATGGTGCAGTATTTATAATGAAAATAGGAAATGAGTTAAAATCAGGTGAAAAACACGATGGAAGATCTCCAGATTACGATGATTGGGAGTTAAACGGAGATATAATTTTTCATAACCCAGTACTTGATACTGCATTTGAACTATCGTCTATGGGAATTAGAGTAGATGAAGATTCTCTAGAAAGACAACTTAAATTATCTAATTGTGAAGATAGAAAAGAATTTGAATATCATCAAAAGTTATTAAAAGGAGAACTTCCATACACTGTAGGTGGAGGTATAGGTCAATCTAGAATATGTATGTTCTTTTTACAAAAAGCACATATAGGAGAAGTACAAGTAGGCATATGGCCTAACGAAATGATTCAAAGATGTGAAGAGTACGGAATAACACTTTTATAAAAATTTGATATGCTCATGCTAAAAATAAGCCTCTTAGATAAAAATTATCTAAGGGGTTTATTTTATTTGTAAATATTTGAAATATTTTATAATTTTGTAAGTTAATAAATCAAAATATAAAGGATATAGTATATCGTCGGAGAATTTAATGAAAGGGGGTTTTAATATATTAAGGTTATAAAATCTGGGGGATAAGTATGAGGAAAAATATAATAATAATGATACTTCTTAGTATAGTTTTGTTGGGGACAGGCTGTACACAAAGTATACAAACACAAGTACTATCTACAAGTAAGTCTAGTATCGAAGATTCAATAGAAAGTCAAAATTCGGAGGCAATAGAAGAAAAGGAAGAAACTAAGAATATAACTATTACTTCTGTAGGAGATATAATGATGCATAATGCACAAATTAAATCAGGAAGTTTAGGTAATGATACCTATGATTATAGTGTTATGTTTAGAAGTATAAAACCATATATAGAAAAAGCTGATTTTGCTATGGCAAACCTTGAAACAACTTTATCAGGTAAAGAAAAAAATTATACGGGTTATCCTATGTTTAATTCACCTGAAGTATTGGCTAAAAATATAAAAGATTCAGGATTTGATATGCTAACAACAGCAAACAATCATAGTTTAGACAGAAGATTTGAAGGCGTAGTAAAAACCATCGAAAATTTAGATAAGGTAGGACTTCTGCATACAGGTACATATAAAACAAAGGAAGACAGTGAACAAATTTTAGTTAAAGATATAAATGGAATTAAAGTAGCGTTTTTAGCTTATACATATGGAACAAATGGTATTGAAGTGGAAGAAAAATTTGCTGTTAATTTAATAGATGAAAATAAAATAATTGAAGATATAAAAAAGGCCAAGGCTTTAAATGTAGATATGATTATTGCAAGTACCCACTTTGGAGTTGAGTATGTGACAACACAAAATAAAGTGCAAGAAGACTTAGTAAATTTTCTTTTTGAAAACGGAGTTGATGCTGTTCTTGGCAGCCATCCTCATGTTCTTCAACCAATGGAAATAAAAACAGTGAAAGATGTATATGGTATTGAAAAAGAAAGATTTGTTATATATTCTCAAGGTAATATAGTGGCAAACATGCCTAGTAGATATAAAAATAGCGGTATAATAGTAAATCTTAATATAAGAAAAGATAAAAATGGTACAATAATAGAAAATGTTGAATACATTCCAACTATGGTTGATTCATATTGCATTTCAAATACAGGAAGACGTGTTTTTGAGATACTTCCTATGTTTAGTGAAGGTGATTATTTGAGCCATCCAGAAAACAATATCATAAAACAGTCATTTAATGACTCTATTGGAATTTTAAAATCTAGCAGTGCTAAAATAACTTTAAAGGCAAAGAAGTAATATATTAAAGGCTGCAAATGCAGCCTTTAATATATTACTTCATAAATAGGTCCATTAGGAGTTAAGGTACTTTTAATTAAGTTTATTTCACCTATATTAAAACTCATGTTTTCGATACTTATATTATTTAAAGCTTCTAAATTATAATTGTCCAAAACATTGAACTTTCTAGCAATAGTTATATGTGGTTTAAATTTTCTATTTTCCTTTTCAAACCCTATATTTTCAAGGTCATCATTTAATTTATAAACAGTATCTTCTAATTTTTTCAACTCTCCATTTAAGCCAACCCATATTGCTGAATTTTGGCTTTTATTGAAAAATCCTGCTTTTTTTAACTCTAAATTTATATCTAAGTTTTTATAATTATCTAGCACACTTTTTATATCTGAAACTTTATGTGCTTCAACTTCGCCCAAAAACCTAAATGTAATATGAAGGTTTTGTTTAGCGGAGTAATTTGCCTTTATACTTTTATCTCTTAAATTTTCTTCTATACTGTGTATATAATCTACAACAGTGTCTGGTGGGTAATAACCTATAAATAGTCTCATAGTTTTTCTCCTTATAATTTATTTTTTACGTAATTTATAAAGTTTTCTAGTATTTTAGCTGTTATTCCCCATATAATATATTCTTCATATTTATAAAAAAGTGTAGGATATTGACCTATTTTAAACTTGTACTTGTGTTTATTAGGTATAATGTCATAAGGAAAATCATCACTTGGTATAATATGAATTTCATTGCCATATGATTTAGGTTCACTTTTCAGTAAATAGTCAACAGGAACTAAAAATACATGATCAACTTCATCTTCATTTATATTCATATTGTCTATATTTACAAAACCAACATAAGGATGAATTATCATATTAAAGGGAGTTACATATAAATCAAGTGGTGATATGATTTGTATATCATCTTCAGATATACCTAACTCTTCACACGTTTCTCTAATTGCAGTATGTTCGTGAGTTTCAGTTTTATCATGTCCTCCACCTGGAAATGATATTTCATTTGGTTGTGTATTTAGTTTTTTGGATCTAACTTGAAACAATATATAGTATTCCCCACTTTTCTGTACTAAAGGTATTAAAACAGAAGATATTTTCATATCTTCATGTCCATTTATGTACGGGCTATAATCTTTAAAAATATTTTCCAATTTTTTTAACATATTTATTTCACCTTTAACTTATATTATAATAGTTATTAATATCTTAAAAAGAGGTGGTTACATTGAGTAAATTTAATAGACTTAAGTATTCTTGGTCTTTTTTAAAAAATATATTTAGTTTTAGAAAATTCCTACAAGACGACAGAGTAAATGTTTTAAGTAAAGTAAAAACATTAGGAGCCCTAGCATTAGGCATAGTATATTTAATTTCACCTATAGACATAGTACCTGAACTTTTTACAGGTTTTATAGGTGGTGTAGACGATGCCCTTATACTTGGATACTTCCTAAAAATTATAAATGATGAAATAGAAAGATACAAACATCTTCCAAAGGGCCACACTAATAACCAAGTATATAAACCTAGTTATAGTGATGGCAATATAATAGAAAATGTAAATTATAAAATAAAGGATGAATAATTAAGAGGCAAATATGTCTCTTAATTTTTTTATAAGTAATTTATTTTCTTCAGGCTTTAATGTGCATACCCTAAAGAAGTATTCATCAAGACCTTCAAAAGATGTTGCATTTCTTATAACTATTTTACTTTCTATTAATTTTTCATATAGCTCTTTTGAATTTAATTTTTTAGATTTTATTTCGCAAAGTATGAAGTTCCCCTTACTTTCAAATACCTTTAAATCTTCAATAGACTTAAGTTCTTTTGTAAGGTAGTCTCTTTCATATTTTATTTTATTTATATTTTCTTCTATGTAGTCATTATCTTTAAACATTATTTCTCCCATTATAGTGGCAAATATGTTTATATTCCATAAATCAAGTTTTTGTTCTATTTTTTCATAAACATTATTATTAGATATAAGTCCATATCCAAGTCTTATTCCAGGAGTTGAAAAGAACTTAGAAGTACCTCTTATTACAAATAAGTTATTATACTCATCAACCAATGGAGTAGAAGAATACATATTCATATCTGTAAATTCTATGTAAGTTTCATCTACCATTATAAATGCATTAGTACTTTTTAGTATTTTTTTCATTTCTTCCTTAGAAAATGCAAATCCAGTAGGGTTGTTAGGATTACATATAATTATAAGATTATAATCATTGTTTTTTATATTATCTATAAGGTCATCAATATCCACTTTAAAGTCATTTTCTTTTTTGTGAAAGTATTTGCTAATATTGCAGTTTATTTTCTTTAGCTCTCTTTCGTATTCCGAATAAGCAGGAGAAAGTAATAAAGCATTGTTTGGATTAATAATATTTATAAATGAAGATATTAATTCAGTAGCTCCACTTCCCAAAAGTATATTATCTTCATTACAAAAACAATAATTAGAAATAGAGTTTTTTAGGTTCTTATAATTTGGATCTGGGTATATAGATACCATGTCAATATTTTTTATAAGGGCATCTTTAGCTTTAGAAGATGCTCCAAAGGGGTTTATATTAGAACTAAAATCCATAAGTTCTTGCTTTTCAAATCCTAATTTTTTCGATATATCAAATAAATTTGCACCATGATTAATACTCATTTTTTACACCTCACAAAATTTAAGTTATTGTACTAATTATATTATAAGTAAAAAATGACCATATTAACAAATATAATTTAAAAAACATAAGGGGGAAAAAATAATCATGAAAATTTACACTAAAACTGGAGATAAAGGACAAACGTCTTTATACGATGGAACTAGAATAGATAAGGATAGCTTGAGAGTTGATTCATATGGAACTATAGACGAGCTAAATTCTTATATAGGATTATCTAGAAATTATGTTAAAGACAAAGAAGTTGACGATATACTTTTTAAAATTCAAAAAAAATTATTTTTTATTGCTGGAGAACTTGCTACAAAGGAAGATGGTAAATTTGCAAGATGTGCAAATGAAGATGATATAAAAAAACTAGAAGATATAATTGATGAGTATCTAAAAAAGATAGATACAGTAAATGCATTTATAGTACCTGGAACATGTTTAGCATCTGCAAACCTTCATGTTGCTAGAACTATTTGTAGAAGGGCAGAAAGAAGAATAATAACTTTAAGTAAAGAAGAAAATATAAATCCACTTTTAATAAAATATGTTAATAGGTTATCAGATACACTTTATGCAATGGCTAGATACAGTGAAGAAAAAATAATACACATGGATTTTAATGAAGAAGATTAACGAACTATATTTATGATAATTAAAATAATATTCACATTAATATATGTATATGATATAATAAAAATACAAATTGTACGATATAAAAAATGGAGGTTATTATGCATAAAGTAACTGAAACTTTATTAACTGAAGAAGAAATAAGATTAAAAGTAAAAGAATTAGGAAAAAAAATAGAAAGTGACTTTCAAGGTGAAGACTTATTAGTAGTAGGTATACTAAAAGGTGCTTGTGTATTTGTTTCAGATTTAATAAGAAATATAAACTTAGATGTTAATATGGATTTTATGTCTGTATCAAGTTATGGCAAAGCTACCCAGTCTTCTGGTACAGTTAGAATATTAAAGGACTTAGATGTTGATATAGAAGGCAAAAATGTATTAATAGTTGAAGATATAATAGATACTGGACTTACTCTAAAAAACTTATTCGAAACATTAAAAACTAGAAATCCTAAGAGCTTAAAATTATGTACACTACTTGATAAACCAGAAAGAAGAACAGTAGACATAGCCGTTGACTACGTTGGATTTGTTATACCAGATAAATTTATAGTAGGATATGGAATAGATTACGCAGAAAAATATAGAAACTTACCATATATAGGAATAGTAGGGGAATAAACCCCTGCTTTTTTTTTGAGCAATGGGCCTGTATTTAGGCCGTTGGCGACATGAGCGAAGCGAATTTTGTGGTATAATATAATATTATTATATTAAGAAAGGTTGATAACATGAAAAAAATAGTAGTTATAGGTGGAGGAGCAGCAGGGATAATAGCAGCAGCTACTGCATCTAAAAGAGGATTAGACGTAACTCTAATAGAAAAAAACAATAGACTTGGAAGAAAACTTCTTATAACAGGTAAGGGAAGATGCAATATAACTAATGCATGTGATATAGAGGAAATGATAGAGAATGTTCCTGTAAATGGAAAATTTTTATATAGTGCTTTTTATACTTTTACAAATGATGATGTTATAAGTTTATTCAATGAATTAGGACTAAAAACAAAAGTAGAAAGAGGAAAGAGAGTATTTCCAGAAAGTGATAAAGCATTAGATGTTGTAAAAGCATTAGAAAAATATATAAGGAAAAATAATGTAAATGTAATAACTGATTCCCCTGTAGAAAAGGTAGTATCTAAAGATAATAAAGTTCAAAAAGTTATATTAAAAAATAAAAAAGAAATAAATTGTGACAGTGTAATAATAGCTACAGGTGGATCAAGTTACCCACTTACTGGATCTACAGGTGATGGATACAAGTTTGCAAAGGAAAATGGACATACTATAGTTCCTCTAAAACCTTCATTAATAGGTCTTGAAACTAATGAAAATTGGGTTAAAGATTTAGAAAAGCTTACTCTTAAAAATATATCTATAAAAGTATTAAACAAAAATAATAAAAAGATATACGAAGATTTTGGAGAAATGGAATTTACAAAGTACGGAGTAAGCGGCCCTGTTATATTATCATCTAGTTCTAGAATGAAAGATATACAAAAAGAACAATATAAAATAGTCATAGATTTAAAGCCAGCATTAAATATTGAAAAGTTAGATAAGAGAGTTCAAAATGACTTTAGCAAATACTCTAATAAGACTTTTGAAAATTCACTCAATGATTTATTACCTCAAAAATTAATACCTGTAATAATAAAATTAAGTGAAATAGACCCAAATACTGTTGTTCATCAAATATCAAAAGAGCAAAGAAAGAACTTAATAAATACACTTAAAAATTTAAGTGTTACTATAAAAAAATATAGACCTATAGAAGAAGCTATAGTTACATCTGGTGGAGTTAAAACTAGTGAAATAAGTTCTAGTACTATGGAGTCAAAATTAATAGAAGGCCTTTATTTTGCTGGAGAAGTTGTAGATGTAGATGGATATACTGGAGGATTTAATTTACAAATAGCATTTTCAACAGGATATTTAGCTGGAATGAATTGTTAAAGGAGTGATTTTATGAATGCCGAAATACTGTGTGTAGGAACTGAAATATTGTTAGGAGATATAGTAAACACTAATGCCCAATATTTAGGACAAAAACTTGCTGAAATGGGGATAAATGTATATTACCAAACTTCCGTTGGAGACAACCAAGATAGACTTAAAAAAGCTTTGGAAATAGGATTTTCACGTTCGGATTTAGTTATAACTACAGGAGGCCTTGGACCTACTGATGATGATTTAACTAAGGAAACTATATGTGAATATTTTAATTTAAAGTTAGTTATAGATGAGCCATCGTTAGAAAATATTAAAAATTATTATAAAATAAGGCATGGACATACTGATATAACAGAAGGTAATAAAAAACAATCTTATGTTCCAGAAGGGTCCATAGTACTTGAAAATAGATGGGGTTCAGCTCCAGGTTGTGTTATAGAAAAAGAAGGAAAAATACTTATAATGCTTCCAGGACCACCTAACGAAATGACTCCTATGTTTGATGATAGTGCTTCTAAGTATTTAGAAAAATACCAAGATGGAATACTTTATTCAAATGTATTAAGGCTTACTGGAATAGGAGAAAGTATGGTTGAAGAAGAAATAAGAGATTTAATAAGAAGTCAAACTAACCCTACAATAGCTCCTTATGCAAAAATGGGTGAGACAATACTTAGAATAACTGCAAAGGCAGATAACGAAAAAGAAGCTATAAATATTATAAAACCTGTTAAAGAAGAAATATACAATAGATTATCTAAGTATATATATGGAGAAGGCGATACTACATTAGAAGAGGAAATAGCAAAGCTTATAAAAAATAAAGGTTATACAATAGCTACTGCTGAATCTTGCACTGGTGGTATGGTAGCTTCGAGACTTGTAAATTATCCAGGGATATCAGAAGTCTTCATGGAAGGTATAATAACATACAGCAATGAAGCCAAAATTAAAAGACTTGGGGTAAAAAGTGAAACACTGGAAAACTACGGTGCAGTAAGTGAAGAAGTAGCATTTGAAATGGCTATGGGAATAGCAAATACTGCAAATGCAAATATAGGAATATCTGTAACTGGAATTGCAGGCCCTGGTGGTGGAAGTGAAGAAAAACCAGTTGGACTTGTATACGTTGGAATTTGTATAAATGGAAAAACAAATGTTAAAAAGCTAAACTTAAGTGGAAGTAGAAATTCTATAAGAAATATAACAACTTTATATGCTCTTAATTTTTTAAGATATGAGCTTATGAATACAACATGGTAAAAATTACCTTGAATTAAAAAATGTAATCCTCACATAATAGTATTACAAAGAAACATACACAGCAAAAGTCACAGCAAAATAGGAAGCAAGCCAAAAAAATCATTTTAGAAAGGTGAGGATTAGACATGTCAAACAATAATAACAACAACACAAAAGTAGTTCCAGAGGCTAAAGCTGCACTAAACCAAATGAAAATGGAAATAGCAAGTGAATTAGGCATGAGCAACTATGGACAAATGGACAAAGGAAACTTAACAGCTAGACAAAATGGTTATGTAGGCGGATATATGACTAAGAAATTAGTTCAAATGGCTGAACAACAAATGGCTGGAAAAGGTGGACAACAATAATTATTAATATAAGTAAGACTATAAAAGGCAGAGGAAGTTTCCTCTGTCTTTAATTTTTCACAAATATATATAATGAATTATTTTTAACTGCCTGGAGATAATAAAATTGTACATAATAATTAATAGGAGGTATGAATATGTCTACTGTAAACTTTGAAGAAGTAAAAAGACAGTTTGTAAACGCTGATTTAGATGAAAAAATAAAAATATACACTTCAACTGAAGGATTAACTGTTGAACAGTTTAGAGAGCTATTAAAATTCTATCCAATACAACACTTAGCAAAATTAGAAAAGGCTATGGGATAGCTAAAAGCGAGGAGAAATCCTCGCTTTTAATGTTTTTGATTTTTTATATAATTATAAACTCTCTCATTTCCTAAATCTATTTTACCAGTTTGTATATACTTTATAATATTATCAACTTCAATTGCTGTTAAATATTGAGTAGGCATTGTAAGTTCATATCCACTTTCCTTTAATAGATTTTTTAGTTGAAGTTGTTGAGTAACTGTAGGTTTAGGTGATTTTGATATTGCAGCCTTAGACTTTGACTTACTTTTAGGAGAGAGACTGAACTCATTTTGACTATGTATAAGTTTATCTATGTAGTTTATGTATGACTCTTTAAATTCTTCTTTGTTTTTTATATTTTCATCTAACCAATCTTTCATATTTTCCATTTCAAGTATATTTTGTGCAAATATATTTGCTGTTAATTTACCACTTGCAATTCCCTTTTGATATTTTCTAAGAACTTTTTTTGTATAACCATAAAGCTGGGTTCTAATTTGTATATCCAAACTCTCTATATCCATATAATATCTCCCTTTCTAGTTATTAAGAAAACATAATCATCCATTTATATTATTGACAAGTATAAAAAATATTATAATTGTAAAAATATAAATAAGTAAAATATTCCAAAACGGAGGGAAAATTATGATAAGTGGTTTATTAAAACTTTTTTATTCAGAAATAGTAAAGTCAAGAATAAAGGACTTAACAAATAAGCAATATGAAATAAAGCAACAGCCAATAGGAGAAGTGTCTGCGAAGGTAGATAATATATTAGGAAAGGCCCTAAAGTATTTTGCAACTGTAGTAGGTATACTTATAGCATTTAATTTAAATATATTTTTTGGATTAGGAGCTATGGCAATTCTTATGTTATACACATACTATAAAGTGTTTTTAGAAGATAATTTCAAAGAGAATATAAAAGAAAATATGGGGAATATAAGAAACAATATAGAAGGAACTAGCCAAAAAATAGTTACAGACAATATAAAACCAAAGTTAAATGCTTTGACGATAATACTTATAATAGGGTTGTTTACTGATTTTAACATAATATGCATACTATCTTTCCTAACTGTTTTTGTATTTACTATAAAAGATTTATATAGTAATATTAAAAATATACAATAGACATAAAATGAGCGCAGCAATTATATAATGGGGGAGTTTTATGAAAAACAACACTAAACAAGAAAAAGCTATGTACAATTTAGTACAAATATCAAAGCTTGTAACAGAGTCTACAGATTTCTTTGAAATAAAAGATAAGATAGTAGACAAAATGCTCCAAGTGGTACATCCAACTAAGGCATGTGTGAATTTATTTTATAAAAATAGCTTTAAGTATGCATATTTAGTTTGTTCTGCTACACTAAATTACATACCCACATTATTTTCAAATGACACTCCAAAGGGCGTAAAAATAGATTTTAATACTTATCCAAAATATATTCAAGAATCAGTAAGTGAGCAAAAAATAGTTTGGGTAAAAAATATATTTGAAGATGAAAGAGCTATAGAAGAAAGGTCTATGGCCAGTGAAGAAGGATATACTGGTAGAATAGTTTTTCCTCTTATAGCTAACGACAGAGTTGTTGGTTTTTTAACTTGCTTCTTGAAGGAATATGAAGACTTAAGTGATGATGATATAGATTTTATGTCTTCCGTTGCGTCGTTAATAAGTTTATCTATAGAAATAACTAAGAAAAATAGCGATGTAGATGTCTTGGTAAATAAGTTAAGAGGAGCTCTAAACTCTATAAATGAAGCTACAAAAAAACTTTATACAGATGAAAGTATACAAAGCTTCTTAAATCATTTAAGTAGACAAGCCTGCCATATAACAAAAAGTAAGGCTGCATTAGTAGTTATAGATGACGAAGAAAGTAAAACACAATTGTTTAGTCATTACATACCTGAAAATGAAGATCAAGATACTAATATATATGGAGCACTTGGTTTAATAACAGAAGATGATAAAATTTCTAAGTATTACGATAGAGGAGACTTAAGCAAAGAAATAGAAGAGCAAAATGTAAATACCCTTATATATCATAAGCTTCCTTTAAGTGAAAACCATGTAGGATATATTGCAGCTGCAAATAGTGAAAAATACACTATAGACGACCTAAAGGTACTTAGTATATTTGCCAAGCAAGTTTCTGTTGGTATGCAGTTATATAAATACAATATAGAAAAAATGGAGCATGAGCTTGTTGAAAATGAATTAAAAGTACTATCTGATCAGCAAAGACTTATGATGAATGAAAGTAATATTAAGTTTGTAAATAACAAAGAAATATCATTTTATCACAAACCTTCTAAGTTAATAGGAGGAGATTTCTGTCATGTAATAAAGGTAAATGAAGATAAAAAAGTTCTTCTTTTAGTAGATGTAATGGGACATGGTATAGTTTCAAATTACTTTGTAGCTATGCTTAAAGGAACTTTTAAAACTTTAGCACTTTCTAACAAAAGCGCCTCAGAAATAGTATCTTCTATGAATGAAATATTGTATGAAGAATTTGATAAAATGGGAGTTTTTGCAACTGCTAGAGTTGATACAATAGATGTATCTCAAAACGTTATATGTAGCTCTAATGCAGGTCACCATTTACCTATAGGTATAAAAGTATTGGAAAATGGTGAAGTTGTATCACAGGAAATAGAAATAGACAAAGGATTACCTCTTGGAGTTATTGAAAAAATGGCTTATAGTGAAGGTTGTTATTGTTTAGAAGATTATAACTTAATATGCATGTTTACAGATGGTGTTTTGGAAGTTAAAAACAAAGATAAAGAAGAATACGGCATAGAGAGATTAAAGAAATTTTTAGAATGTAATTATATGTTAAATACATCGGAAATATTTGAAAAACTAGAACAAGAACTTATTGATTTCTCAGGTGAAACAAATTACGAAGACGATATACTTTTAGTTTTCTTAAAAAATATATAGGGGGATTTTATGATAGTTATTATAAATGGTAGTCCTAGAAAAAAGAAAAATTGTATTGATATAATAAATGATATCGAAGTTAAATTACAAGAAAACAATATTGATTATGTAGTTCATAATATATACGATATGAATATAGATTATTGTAATGCATGTGGATTTTGCGAAAAAACAGGGCATTGTCGTATAAAGGATGACATGACTCCTATGTATAATCAGTTTGACAAGTCTAATGGAACAATTGTTGTATCTCCTGTTTATTTTGATTCAATACCGGCAAAACTAAAAACTGTAGTAGATAGAACTCAAGCATTTTTTGCAAGTAAATATATACTAAAAAAACCATCTATAGATAGAAACAAAAAAAGAGTTGGTATGTATATAGCTGTAGGTGGAAGTACTCCTTATGAAAGCCAATTTAAAGGTGGCCAAATAATTATGGACTTTTTCTTCAAAAGTGTTAATTCAAAACTAAAATACAATTATTATATAAATAGCTCTGATGAAATGTCATATAAAGATAATGATGAACATGTACAAAACATAGATAAATTAATAAATTCTTATATAAATGAAATAAAAGAGCTTGGCTATTAGCTAGCTCTTTTTTGGTAGGAGGTTATTATGCTTAAATATTTAACTAGTGGCGAATCACATGGAAAGTGTCTAGTTGCAATATTAGAAGGTATGCCGGCTAATTTACATATAGATATAGATAATATAAATAATGAACTAAAAAAGCGTCAAACAGGATATGGTAGAGGGGGAAGAATGGCAATAGAAAAGGACAATGTAGAAATATTAAGTGGTATGAGAGGTAGTATCACAATTGGAAGTCCTATTGCTATGATGATAAATAACAAAGACTATGAAAATTGGACAGAATATATGAACCCTGTAAATGAAATTGACAAAGAAACCAAAAAAGTTACAAAGGCAAGGCCTGGTCATGCCGATTTAACTGGAAGCCTAAAATACGACTTTGATGATATTAGAAATGTACTTGAAAGATCTAGTGCTAGAGAAACTGCAATAAGAGTATCTGTTGGCGCTATTTGCAAAGAGCTTTTAAAAGAATTTAATATAGATTTTACATCCCATGTTATACATATAGGAAATTCTAAATTAGAAAATGTATATGAATTTGACTTTATAAAAGAACATGTAGATAACAGCGAAGTTAGATGTATAGTGAAAGATATAGAAAGCAATATGATAAAGGAAATAAAAGATGCCAAGGAAGATAAAGACACTTTAGGAGGAATATTTGAAATAAGAATAAAAAATTTACCACCAGGGCTTGGTTCATATGTTCATTTTGAAAAAAAAATAGATGCTGAACTTGCAAGACACCTTATGAGTATACAAGCTATAAAAGGTGTTGAAATAGGTTTAGGTTTTGATGTTGCAAATCACAGAGGATCAAAAGTACAAGATCAAATATACTATAATGAAGAAAAAGGAATATATAGAAGCTCTAACAATTTAGGCGGCATTGAAGGCGGTATGACTAATGGTGATGAAGTAATAATAAGATGTGCCATGAAACCTATACCTACTTTATACACACCACTAGATTCGATAGATATAGAAACTTTAGAAGGATATAAGGCTAGTATTGAGCGTTCCGATGTATGTGCAGTTCCTGCAGCTAGTATAGTTGGAGAAAATGTGGCGGCATTTGTAATAGCTAAGTTTTTCTTAGATAAGTTTGGGAGTGACAATATAGGTGATATAAAGTCTAGCTATCATTCTTATATGGAAAGGTTGGAGAGACGAGGATGGAAAAAATAAATAAAGTAATAATAGAAAATAGTTATGATAAATTTTATTTACAAAAAGAATACGATTCAATTTTAATTATAACTGACGACAATGTATATAAAAAACAATTAGACAGTTTTATAAATGTTTTTAAACATAAAATTATATATGAATATATAGTAACTAGTGGTGAGGACTCTAAGAATTTAGGAACTTACGATGAGATAATAAGATATTGTATACAAAACAATATATCTAGAAAATCCGCCGTTATAGCATTTGGCGGTGGAGTTGTAGGTGATTTAGCTGGATATGTAGCATCTACATATATGAGAGGGATAGATCTAATACAAGTTCCAACAACTTTACTTTCACAGGTAGATAGTTCTATAGGTGGAAAAACTGGTATAAACATAGGTTTTTATAAAAATATAGTTGGGACTTTTTATCAACCAGAACTTGTATATATAAATGTAAATTCACTTAAAACACTACATGAAGATGAATTTATAGGTGGATTAGCTGAGGTTATAAAGTATTCACTGGTATATGACTATGAGTTTTTAGATTATTTAATAGAAAACAGTGAAGATATATTAAATTTAAATGAAACTAAATTACTATATATTATAAGTAAATGTGTAAATGCAAAGCTAGATATTGTAAAAAAAGATGAAAAAGAAAATGATTTAAGAAGAATATTAAACCTTGGACATACATTTGGCCATGGAATAGAAAAGCTAGGAAAATTAAGCCATGGATTTGCTGTAAGTATAGGAACTATTATGGCATTTAAGTTTTCACTAAAAAGAGGATATATAAACAGTGATTATTACGACAAGTTAATGGAAGTATATAATATATTTAATTTGCCAATTTCTTTTTATGATATTGATTCTAAGGATATAATAAATCTTATGAAAAAAGACAAAAAAAATAGTTTTGGAAATTTTAACTTAGTTATACCAGTAGATTATGGAAAAGTTAGAGTTATAGATGATGCTACTGAAGATGAAATATACGAGGTTATAGAGGAGATAAAAAATGCTTAAGGGAAGTTTTGAGTTAATAGGTGATAAGTCAATATCTCATAGATCTATAATGTTTTCATCAATTGCAAATGGAAAAAACAAAATAAGTAACTTTTTAAATGGACAAGACTGTATAAGCACAGTTAATTGTTTTAGAAAACTGGGTGTGGGTATAGAGTTAAATAACAAAGAAGTTATAGTAAATGGAGTTGGACTTAGAGGTCTCAAAAAGCCAAGTGAAATTTTGGATGTTGGAAATTCAGGTACTACCATAAGGCTTATTATGGGGATACTAGCTGGCCAAAACTTTGAAACTACTTTAGTTGGTGATGAATCTATAGCCAAAAGACCTATGAAAAGAGTTACAGATCCACTTAAAAGTATGGGATGTAATATAACTAATGATTATACTCCTATAACTATAAAGGGTGGAAGTATTAAGAATATAAATTACAAAATGCCTATTGCATCAGCACAAGTTAAGTCAGCTTTAATATTGGCTTCATTATATGGAGAAAATACTAGTACTATAATTGAGAAAGCTAAAAGTAGAGATCATACTGAAATAATGCTTAAATCATTTGGAGCAGATATAAATGTAGATGATTTAACTATAAATATAAATCCAGTGCAAAATATTTATCCTAATGAAATATACGTTCCTGGTGATATATCTTCTGCAGCATTTTTCTTAGTTGGTGGGAGTATTGTTCCAAATTCTGAAATCCTTATAGAAAATGTAGGTTTAAATCCCACTAGAACAGGAATACTAGATGTACTAAAATCTATGAATGGTAATTTTGAAATAGTAGATACTAAAGAAGTATGTGGAGAGTTAATAGGAAATATATTAGTCAAACATTCTAATAATCTTTGTGGAACTACTATAGAAGGAAATTTAATTCCTAGGCTTATAGATGAAATTCCAGTTATAGCTGTCCTTGCCACTCAATGTGAAGGAACAACTATTATAAAAGATGCAAAGGAATTAAAAGTAAAAGAAAGTAACAGAATAAAGGCCACAGTTGATAATCTTAAAAAAATGGGAGCAGATATAGAAGAATTAGAAGATGGAATGATAATTAAGGGAAAAACTAAGTTAAAAGGAGCATATATTGAAAGCTTCAAAGACCATAGAATAGCTATGGCAATGAGTATTGCATCTTTAATAGCAAATGGAAATAGTAATATAGATGACACTGAATGTGTAAATATATCTTTCCCAGGGTTTTATGAGTTGCTAAAGAGTTTAATTATTTGATTTTGATATTGATATTATGTATAATGGTTATGAAAATTAAACATAGGAGGAAATACATATGAAATTACCAATAGCTTTATCTAACAAACACGTTCATCTTAGTCAAGAAGATATAAATGTATTATTTGGACAAGGGTATGAATTAAAGAAATTAAAAGATCTTGCACAACCAGGTCAATATGCTTGCGAAGAAAAAATTGATGTGGTAGGACCAAAAGGAACTTTAAAAGGTGTTAGAGTTTTAGGACCAGCTAGACCAAGCAGCCAAGTTGAAATATCTTTAGCTGATGGATTTGTTTTAGGTGTAAAAGCACCAATTAGAGATTCAGGTGATATAGAAGGAACTCCAGGTGCTAAATTAGTTGGACCATCTGGTGAAGTAGAAATGAAAGACGGTATAATAGTAGCTGCTAGACATATCCATATGCATACTTCTGATGCAGAAAAATTTGGTGTTAAAGATAAGCAAAGAGTTAAGGTTAGAACTTTTGGAGAAAGAGCACTTGTATTTGAAAATGTATTAGTAAGAGCTCACGAAAGTTTTGCTTTAGAAATGCACGTTGATATAGAAGAAGGAAACGGTGCAGGTGTTAAAAACGGAGAAATGGTTGAATTAATAGCTGAATAATATATTGATAAAGTGCAAAAAGTATGTGTATAATATACACGTACTTTTTTATTTGAGCAAGGTCCCCGGGTTTTGGGTCGTTGGCGACATGAGCACAGCAAATTTTTGTGCGAATTTTGTAGATAAAATAAGGAGATGAATTTATGGATATAAATATAGCAAAAATGATAGATCACACTATACTTAAAGCTTTTGCGACTGAAGAAGATGTAAAGGTTATATGCAGAGAAGCAAAAGAATATGGATTCTTTTCTGTATGTATAAACCCAGGTTACATAGAACTAGCAAAAAAAGAGTTAGAAAATAGCGATGTAAAAATTTGTACTGTTATAGGTTTTCCTTTAGGTGCTAATACAACAGATACTAAGGCATTTGAAACTAAAGATGCTATAGCAAAAGGTGCTCATGAAGTAGATATGGTTATAAATATAAGTGCTCTTAAAGACAAAAAATACGATTATGTACAAAATGATATAAAAGCAGTTGTAGATGCAGCGAATAAAAAAGCACTTGTTAAAGTTATAATAGAAACTTGCTATTTAACTGATGAAGAAAAGAAAATAGCTTGTGAACTTGCTAAAGAAGCTGGAGCAGATTATGTTAAGACTTCTACTGGATTTGGAACTGGAGGATCTACTCCAGAAGACATTAAGTTAATGAGAGATGTTGTAGGCCCAAAAATTGGAGTTAAGGCATCTGGTGGAGTAAGAAATATAGAAGATGCTATAGCTGTTATAAATGCTGGAGCTAGTAGAATAGGTGCTAGTGCATCTATTGCAATAGTTCAGGGAAGAAGTGGAAGTAGCGGCGGATATTAAAATATATATTACTCAAGAAAACACACTCTATTGACTCAATAGAGTGTGTTTTTTTCGTGAATTTATGTAAATTGTAGAAAAATACTAGATATTAGTGTAAAATTATAGATATAATTTATTTTGGGGGGATAATATTGAAAACTTGTATATTTACTATGCCTAGTTTTTCAAATTTCATAGGTATATGTGAAGAATATAATTATGATAAAGATACTTGTATAGTTTCTATTTGTAGAGATAATAAATCAATGTACTGTGTAAACGGTGTAAATATATATAAAATAAATAGAAAAGATCTAATATATTTTATAAGGGAAAATGAGTTTGAAAAAATAAAATTCGACAAAAAAGGAATCGTTAATTATTTAATTAAAGCTATAAAAAATAGAATATAACTTATGCAGAGCCTACAGGCTCTTTTTTTGTATATTTTTGTATTTACATAAAATGGATTAAGATATATAATTTAATTACAACTTGAATATTCCAATATCAAAGTGAGAATTAATTTAAAAGATTCAGATATCAAAATGAGAATTAATTTTTTAATTTTGTTTAAAAATTTTATTAAATGGGAATATTAAAAGTTGGACATAGTTGGTTAAAAAACCAAAATTTCGACAAATCATAAAATTGCAAAAAATGTATTTAAAAATTGAAGGAATTTCATACAAAATATGGAATTCTTATCTATAAAGATATTTTTATGCAAAAAATTAATTTGTCATAGCAAACTAATTTTAAATTATTAGTAAGAATATTACATATGTAATTCTTATTGTTAAAACTAAGGAGGAGAAATAAATGGCTAAAATCATGAAGACTGTTGATGGAAATACTGCTGCTGCATACGTTGCTTATGCATTTACAGACGTAGCTCCTATATACCCAATAACTCCATCTACAAATATGGCAGAATCGTTTGATGAGTGGTCTGCCCAGGGAAAGAAAAACGTATTTGGTCAAAAAGTTAGTGTTGTAGAACTACAATCAGAAGCTGGTGCTGCTGGTGCAATGCATGGTTCATTACAAACTGGTGCTTTAACTTCTACATTTACTGCATCTCAAGGTTTATTGTTAATGTTACCTAATATGTTCAAAATGGCTGGGGAATTATTACCAGGTGTATTCCACGTAAGTGCTCGTGCTGTAGCAGCACATGCCTTATCTATATTTGGAGACCATCAAGACGTTATGGCAGCAAGACAAACAGGTGTTGCAATGCTTGCTTCAGGTTCTGTACAAGAAGTTATGGACTTAGCAGGGGTAGCTCACTTATCTGCTATAAAAGGTAGATTACCATTTATACATTTCTTCGATGGATTTAGAACTTCTCATGAAATACAAAAAATAGAAGCTATAGACTATGCTGATTTTGAAAGATTAATAGATAAAGAAGCTCTACAAGCATTTAGAGATAGATCGCTACATCCAGATCATCCTATGTTTAGAGGAACTGCTCAAAACCCAGATATATACTTCCAAGGTAGAGAAGCTTCAAATAAATTCTATGAAAATATGGTTCCTATAGTTGAAGACTATATGAATGAAATAAACAAAATAACTGGAAGAGATTATAAGTTATTTAACTACTATGGTGCACCAGATGCTGAGAATATATTAGTTGCTATGGGTTCAGTAACAGATACTATAGAAGAAACAATAGATTACTTAAATGCTAGAGGAGAAAAATATGGACTTATAAAAATCCGTTTATTTAGACCATTCTCAACTAAGCATTTCTTAGATGCAATGCCTAAAACAGTTAAGAAAATATCTATATTAGATAGAACTAAAGAGCCAGGTTCAATAGGTGAACCATTATACTTAGAGATAAAATCTATATTCTATAACAAAGAAAATGCTCCTCTTATAGTAGGTGGACGTTATGGATTAGGTTCAAAAGATACTACTCCAGCTCAAATAAAGGCTGTATTTGATAACTTAAAAGCAGATGCTCCAAAAGATAGATTTACTGTAGGTATAGTTGATGATGTAACTAATACATCATTAGAAGTAAAAGAAGAAATAAACACAGCTCCAGCTGGAACTATAAGATGTTTATTCTGGGGATTAGGTTCTGACGGTACTGTTGGAGCTAACAAACAAGCTATAAAAATAATAGGAGATAACACAGATATGTATGCTCAAGGATACTTTGCATACGATTCTAAAAAATCTGGTGGGGTAACTATGTCTCACTTAAGATTTGGTAAAACTCCTATAAAATCAACTTATTTAATAGATGAAGCTGATTATGTAGCATGTCACAATCCATCTTATGTAAACCAATACAACCCAGTAAATAGACTTAAAAAAGGTGGAGTATTCGTTCTTAACTGTTCATGGAGCGCTGATGAATTAGAAGAATACTTACCAGGCAGCATGAAAAAATATATAGCTGATAAAAATATAGAGTTCTATACTATAGATGCTACTAAAATAGCTAATGAAATAGGACTTGGAAATAGAATAAACATGATAATGCAATCTGCATTCTTCAAGTTAGCTGAAGTTATACCTGTAGAAGATGCTGTTAAGTACTTAAAAGAATCTATAGTTAAGGCTTATGGCAAAAAAGGTGAAAAAATAGTTAACATGAACTATGAAGCAGTTGAAAAAGGAGCAGATGCATTAGTTAAAATAGATGTTCCAGCTTCTTGGTCAAATAATAATGAGACACAAACAGAAGAGGCTGCTACAACTGTAGAAGAGCCAGAATTCATAACTGAAATATTAAGACCTATGGCTTCACAAGAAGGTGATATATTACCTGTAAGTGCATTTAATGGAATAGAAGATGGTTCATTCCCAAGTGGTACAGCTGCATATGAAAAACGTGGTATAGCAGTTAATGTTCCAGAATGGATACCAGAAAACTGTATTCAATGTAACCAATGTTCATTTATATGTCCTCACGCTGTAATAAGACCAATACTTGCTACAGGTGAAGAGTTAAAAGATGCTCCAGAAACATTTGTAACTAAAAAAGCTGTAGGAAAAGGATTAGATGAATATCAATATAAAATTCAAATAAGCCCTATGGACTGTACTGGTTGTGGAAACTGTGCTGACGTATGTCCTGCTAAAGAAAAAGCTTTAGTTATGAAGCCAATAGATACTCAAACTATTGAACAAATACCAAACTGGGAGTTTGCTATGACTAAGGTATCATCTAAGGAAGAAGCAGCATCTCCTGTAAATGTTAAAAATAGCCAATTCAAACAACCTCTTTATGAATTCTCAGGAGCTTGTGCTGGTTGTGGAGAAACTCCATATATCAAAGTTGTAACTCAATTATACGGAGATAGAATGATGATAGCTAATGCTACTGGATGTTCTTCTATATGGGGTGCATCAGCTCCATCAACTGCATATACTGTAAACCATGAAGGTAAAGGACCAACTTGGGCTAACTCATTATTTGAAGACAATGCTGAGTTTGGATACGGTATGGCTTTAGCTACTAATCAAATGAGAAGCAAAGTAGCTGATATAATGCATGAATTAGTAAGCTTAGATATAAAAGAAAACTACAAAGAAATATTAAATAACTGGTTAACTAATATGGAAAATGGCGAAGCATCTAAAGATGCAAGTGAGCAAGTTAAAAATATTCTTGCTAACCTTGATGTTGAAGATGGCAGAGCTAAAGAATTATTTGCTGAACTATCTGATAAGCAAGATTACCTAGTTAAGAGATCTATATGGCTTCTAGGTGGAGACGGTTGGGCTTATGATATAGGTTATGGTGGACTTGATCACGTATTAGCTTCTGGTGAAAATGTAAACGTATTAGTATTTGATACAGAAGTTTATTCAAACACAGGTGGTCAATCTTCTAAAGCTACTCCAGCTGCTGCTATGGCTAAGTTCGCTGCTTCTGGTAAGAAGTCTAGAAAGAAAGACTTAGGTATGATGGCTATGTCTTACGGAAACGTATATGTAGCTCAAGTTGGTATGGGTGCTGATAAAAACCAATTCATGAAAGCTGTAACTGAAGCTGAAAGCTATAATGGACCATCTTTAATAATAGCTTATTCTCCATGTATAAACCATGGTCTTAAAGAAGGTATGGGTCGTAGCCAAGCTAATATACAACAAGCTGTTGCAAGTGGTTACTGGCATTTATACAGATACAACCCAATGTTAGCTGAACAAGGTAAAAATCCATTTACTTTAGATTCTAAAGAAGGAAAAGCAAGCTTTAGAGACTTCTTAATGGGTCAAGTAAGATACTCTGCTATAGCTAAGCAATATCCAGAAACTGCTGAAGAGTTATTCAATAAGGCAGAAGATGATGCTAAGCATAGATATATGACTTACAAGAGACTTGCTGAAGCTCAATTCTAATATATAAAGGAAGGATGCACAATGTGCATCCTTTTTTTTATTGCAAGGAAATAAAATGTAAATAAGTAGTTAAATTGTCGAAAAAATACAGAAATTTGCTTCAATTTTTGTATTTTTTTGTTATAATGTATTTGTATGTAAAATTTAACGATATTTTATTTATTTTAAGGGGGATAAAACATGCATATTAAAAAGGTTACTTCAGCTGTATTAGCTGGAATTATTGTATTGTCTATATGTCCAGTAGATATATTTGCAAACACTATAGGGGAACCAAATACAATAGCAGTACAACAAAGCAGTAACATAGTAGATTCTGTGCAAATAAGCATAACTTTAGATGAGTATATTGATTCACAAATAGGACAAACCAATAAATCTTTTGAAGTATTAAAACCATATATAGACCCAAATACTTTTACAATTGAAAATAAAGAAACATTTATGCAATTTTTAAAAGTAAATAAGTTTAGAGAAATTGACGTTGAAGGATTAAATAACTATTTAAATAATCTTAGTGTTAATTCAGGTAAGACTAACATCTACTACAATCAAGGTCAAGCCTTTGTAGAGGCTGCTAAAAAATATAACATCGACCCTATATATCTAGTAGCTCATACTCTACATGAAACAGGTCTTGGTATGTCTGATTTAGCACAAGGATATGAAGTTGTATTAAGTGATGATGGAAAGGCTTTGACAGATACTGTTGTAGTAAAAGATAGTAATGGAGAAGACAAAGAAGTAATTTATGTAAGACTTAAAAATTCTAGTACACCATCTGAAACAAAAACAGTTAAAGTTTATAACCTCTTTGGAATAGGAGCAGTAGATAATGCAGTGATTCCAGGTGGTACAACAACTGCATACAATAATGAATGGAATTCAATTCCAGCTGCAATTGATGGATCTGCTAAATGGATAAATGAAAATTATATATATAGATCAATTTATAAAAGTGGACGTCATAACCAAGATACTTTGTACAAAATGAAATTTGATTATGTAGATAGGGGTCATCAATATGCAACTGATATTGGTTGGGCAACTAAAATATCAAGATATATGAATAGTTTATCTAACTTATATCTATCAAACACATTAGAATTTGAAGTACCAGTATATGCAACTCCAACTTATAGTATACCTGTAATAAGTGGCAATCCATTAGAAATAAAGTATGTTTATAATACTAATGAAGTAAATGTAAGAACGGGACCAACTACTAAGTTTAGACTTGTGCAAAAACTGCCAAAAGACACTGCAGTTGAAATCTATGGTTATGCTTCAAATAATTCAGACAAATGGGCAATTACTAAGATAAATGGTGAGGTTAGATATATACATTGTGACTACTTAACAAGTGAAAAGCCAAATATGATAATTATAAATTTAAAAGATATAGAGTCTCATTGGGCTAAAGATGCTATAAATCAATTTGCATATAAAGGATATGTAAATGGATATGAAGATGGAACATTCAAACCAAATAACTCAATAACAAGAGCAGAGTTTGTAAAAATGCTTAACAAATCATTTGGGTTAACTACTTCAAGTGGAAAAACATTTGATGATACGAAAACTCATTGGGCAAAAAATGAAATAGATATAGCTGTTACAAGTGGAGTATGTAGTGGAAAATCAGCAACAGAATTTAAACCAAATGATTTAATAACGAGAGAAGAAGCAGCTTCAATGATATCTAATTACAAAAAATTAGCAGATGCAAATCATGACAAGCTATATAAATATGTTGATAATAATCAAGTGTCAAGCTGGGCTAAAAATTCAGTGGAAGGTATGATTGAAAAAGGATATATGAATGGATATAGTGATGGTACGTTTAAGGCAAAAGGAAAAATAACAAGAGCAGAAGCGGTGACAACATTAAGTAGAGTTAACATTGATAACTTTTAGAGAGGGGATAAATAATGCGTAGAAAAAATTCGAAACTAAAAAAAGCAGTTAGTAATGCAGTTGTAGTAGGTATGGTGTTTTTATCAGGAAATAGTACATTCGCTAACTTTAGTGATATAAATGGACATTGGGCTGAAAGTAACATAAAACAATTTCTAAACAACGGATATATAAAAGGATACCAAGATGGTACATTTAAGCCTAATAATTCAATAACAAGAGCAGAGTTTGTTATAGTAGTAAATAATGCACTTGGGTTTAAACAAGGGAAGAGCATTAATTTTAAAGATGTGAAATCAGGAGCTTGGTATTATAATGATATATCTATAGCTGCACAAGCAGGTTATATAAATGGATATGAAGATGGCTCTTTTAGACCAAACAATCCTATAACAAGACAAGAGGTAGCTTCTATAATTACTAGTATAAAAAATAAAAAAGACAATGATTTAAATAAAATAAGTAATTATAGAGATGTTAACTCAATAGCAAATTGGGCTAAACCATCTGTAGAAGGTGCTATAGAATCAGGATATTTAAATGGATATAGTGATAATACAATTAGACCTACTAAAGGCATAACTAGAGCTGAATCTATTACTACTTTAGCAAGGGTTCAAAACAGTGGAGTAACTAATCCAAATCCAAGTCCTACTCCTGACCCTACTCCAAATCCAAGTCCAGTAAAAACAATGTATGTTACAGCAGATAATTTAAATGTAAGAACAGGACCAGGAACAAGTTATAGTTCAGTTGGATATTTAAGCAAAGGAACAGCAGTAGAAATGCTAGGTGAAGAAAACGGATGGGCAAAGATAAACTATAACGGTTCTTATGCTTATGTTAGTAAAGGTTATTTAACAGAAAATAAGTCATCACAAACACCGTTGCCAATTCCAAGTGCTACACCTTCATATGTTGACGCTCCACAGAACTCAGGAGTTATAGATCCTGCACAAGATATTTATCAAGATAAAATAAATGTATTAAAAGAAAATGGTAGTGGATATTTAACTAACTTACAAATCACTACAAATGGAGAATTTGGAGTAAACTATCAAACATATTCAAATGGAGTTTGGACTAATGGATATAATGTTGGATCAGGGATCGAAGGTGTTAGAATAAATTTAAGTGGAGCACCATCTGATTATCATGTATTCTATAGAACTAAAATCAAAAACCAAGGATGGCAAGCCTGGGTTAAAGACAACGACATATCTGGAGAATTAGAAAATGGAAGTATTATAGAAGATATAGAAGTAAGAATTGTAGTATCTAATAATGCAGATAGTATGGTTAAGCCTACTATAGCTATTGATATAGGCCATAATGTATCTCTTGCAGGTGCAATTAACGGTATATACCAGGAAAGTTATTTAAATAAGATTATAGGAGAGAAGGTAATCTATAAACTTAGAAGTATGGGATATAATGTAGTAAATACTCTACCTAAAGGAACACATACTCAAAGTAGTGAGTTAACTCAAAGAGCTATAACTGCAAATTCAAATGAAGTTGATAAATTTGTGTCTGTACACTTTAATAGTTATACGGATGCATCTGTAGGCGGAACTGAAGTTTATTATTCAGCTGAGTCAGGGTCATTCGATATGGGTAAATCAATAGCAGCTAATATATCTAATACATTTGAAATCGCAAATAGAGGAGCTAAGACTGGAGATCACCTAGCTGTTTTAAAAAATACAAATATGCCGGCCGTATTAGTTGAAGTACTTTTTATAACTAGCCAAGGAGATATGGATAAGTTTGTATCAAAAGGAAATCAAGCATACGATATTGCGGCTGATGCTATAATAAATGGAATATTAAGTAATTAATATTTAAAAACACCTATAATTAAATTTATAGGTGTTTTTTGTCGTATAAATATGTAGAACTATATAGAAAAAAGTAAAAATATATAGTAATATTGTTATAGAAAGAGATTTTAGGGGAGGTAGAGAAATGAAAAAATTATTAGCACTAGTAATATGTTTTTGTTTATTATTCATGGGGGTTGGGAATTATCAAGTAGAAGCTTCATCAAAAGATATGAATGCTGTATGGATAACTACTGTTTATAATATAGATTGGCCTAAGAAAAAGGACAATGTAGAAGAACAAAAGAAAGAAATTATTATAATGTTAGATGAATTTAAATCAGTTGGAATAAATACTGTAATGTTTCAAGCTAGACCTAAGGGAGATTCATTATATAAATCTAATATAAATCCTTGGTCTGATGTATTAACAGGAACTCAAGGAAAAGATCCAGGATATGACCCTTTAGCATTTGTAATACAAGAAGCACATAAAAGAGGTATTAATGTACATGCATGGTTAAATCCATATCGTATAACAACTTCTGGGACAGACGTAAATGCTTTAAGTAATAGTCATCCAGCTAAAAATAACCCTTCGTGGGTTATAGCACATAATGGTGCTTTATATTACAATCCAGAACTACCTGAAGTAAAGCAACATATATCAGATACAGTAGGAGAAATTGTATCTAACTATGATGTAGATGGAATAGTTTTTGATGATTATTTTTATCCTAGAAGTTATCCGCTGCCACAAGGTGAAGGTAGAGATGGAAATGTTGCAAACGCAAGAAGAAATCATATAAATGAAACTGTAGCCTTAGTTAATAATAAGATTAAAGGAATAAAATCTAATGTAGAATTTGGAATAAGTCCAAGTGGTATATGGAAGAACAAATCAAGTGATTCATCAGGATCAGATACTAGAGGTAATGAAAGTTATTATTCAGATTATGGAGATACGAGAACGTGGATAAAAAATAACTGGATAGATTATGTTGCGCCACAGATATATTGGAATATAGGATATACTATAGCCGATTACTCAAAACTTGTTCAATGGTGGGCTAACGAAGTTATTGGGACGAATGTAGATTTAATTATAGGACATGGGATATATAAAGATGAAGTTGCAATGGAGATAGATAAACAACTAGAATTAAATAGACAGTACACTCAAATAAAAGGAAGTGTGTTTTACTCTACATCTGATTTATTATCAAATAGACAAGGAAGTAAAGACAAAATAAAGGCTGTGTTAAAAAGTTTTAGCGATGTAAATAGTCACTGGGCTAAAGACCAAATACAACAATTTGTATATAAAGGTTATGTAAATGGATATCAAGATGGAACATTTAAACCTAATAACTCAATGACAAGGGCTGAATTTGTTAAGTTAACAAATAAGTTATTTGGATTTACTGATATAGGCACAGAAAACTTTGCTGATGTATCTGAGAGTAATTGGTTTTATGATGAAATAAGAATAGCTATGAAAGCTGGATATATACAAGGAAAATCAGCGAAAATATTTGATCCAAATAGTCCTATAACTAGAGAAGAAGTAGCGACTATAATGAGTAATATAAATAATAAAGCAGATGGTAACTTAGATAAAATAATTAAATATAAAGATTATGGCAAAATATCTAATTGGGCGAAATCAAATGTAGAAGGTGTAGTAGAGTCAGGATACATGAATGGGTATGAAGATAACACATTTAGACCAAAAAATAATATAACAAGAGCAGAAGCGGTAGTAACGCTAAGTAGAATTAAATAATAATATAAGAGACGCCTATAATTTATTTTATAGGTGTCTTTAGTTTATTAATATGCAAAAAAATTGTAGAATTTTAGTCAAATTTATGTACAATAGGATAAAAAAGTGGTAAAATTTTAAGGCAGAAGAATAAAAAAATTATGGAGAAATTAAGTATAAGTTTACTTAAATATACAAAAATTATTACTATATAAATCAGATAGTGAATCAAAATAAACATTTTGATATTTTAGGAGGATGCTTGTGGATAATAAGGCTATTATTAACAATCTAATAAATGAAAGCATCATGACTAATGATATGGAGAAATATATAATGTATAATATGACTAAAAGAATTATAGATATTATATGCTCATTATGCGGAATTATATTGCTTTGTCCAATACTTATTTTAACTGCGTTTTTTATTAAAATTGAATCTAATGGACCAGTAATATTCAAACAAACTCGTATAGGAAGGGATGGCAAACCATTTCTTATATATAAGTTTAGAAGTATGAGGATAGATACACCTAATGTAGCTACAAATGATTTGTGTAATTCAGATATGTTCATTACAAAGACTGGAAAAATAATAAGAAAGACAAGTATTGATGAGTTACCACAATTATTTAATATAATTAAAGGCGATATGAGTATCGTAGGACCTAGGCCAGTTATAGAAAAAGAACGTGAACTTTTATACTTGAGAGAAGTCAATGGTGTAGATAAAGTATTACCGGGAATAACTGGATGGGCGCAAATTAATGGAAGAGATAATATAGACATAAAGACTAAAGTAAGATATGACCGAGAATATATAGTAAAAAGAAGTTTAAAATTAGATATATATATAATGACTATGACTTTATTAAAAGTAATAAAAGCGTCTGATATAAAAGAATAAAATTTTAAAAAATAAACTCGTTATGCTAATCTGTTTATAGAACAATAGATTAGCATTTCTGTTTATTAAACATTTAACAGTTAGTATAATATCAAAAAAGATACAGATCTATTAGGAGATGTGGATAATATGGCAGAAAAGTATGTAGATATACTAGATATGAGATTTTTAGGAGTAAAAAAGGATGAACTTCAAAAATTAATTGAAAAAAGAGTTAATAATGAACAAAAAACATTTATAATAACTGCAAATGCTGAAATAGCTATTTATGCCAAGGAAAACCCTAGTTATGCTGAGTTAACAAAAAAAGCGACTTATATAATTCCAGATGGTATAGGAATAGTAAAAGGGGCTAATATAATTAACAAAAGTATCCCTGAGCGTATACCTGGTGTTGAATTAATGGTGGATTTAATTGAAAGTGCTGAAAAAAATAATAAAAAGGTTTATTTTTATGGAGCAAAACAAGACACAGTGGAAAAAATGGTAGATGTTCTAAAGAAAAAATATCCAAAATTAAATGTAATAGGATATCACCATGGATACCATGATGATAGTGATAACAAAATTATGAACGAGGTTATAAACTTAAAGCCTGATTATATATTTGTAGCTAAAGGATATCCACTTCAGGATGAATGGATATTAAAAGTTTTAGACCAAGTTGACAAAGGAGTATTTATGGGAGTGGGAGGTAGCTTTGATGTTATCTCGGGAAATGTAAAAAGAGCGCCTAAGATATTTATAAATTTAAATTTAGAATGGCTATATAGAATTTCAAGTGATCCAAAAAGAATAGGAAGGTCAATATCACTTCCAAAATTTATTATAGCAGTTATGATGGAAAAAATTAAAGTCAGAAACAAGGGGTAAAATATGAATTTAAAACAAACATTTTTGATTTTATTTATAATTGGATTAATTGGAGGAAGTCCAATTATATTAAATCGTATTCAATATGAAAAATCAAATTCTACTTATGAAATAGCTGTAGATATGCAGTCAAGTATAAGCCTAGAAGAAGATGATTTAGATAAGTTTTATAAAGATATAAAAACACAGGATATATCAACTATAGTATTCAGTAATATGAACCTTTATTATCTATCAGAATATAGAGATATAGAATATATGACTGTAAAAGAATATAGAGATAATTATGAAGTGAAAGATTTTTTAACAAAGAATAAAAATAAAAATCATATAGTTATTAAAGTCGGAAAAGATGATTTCCTAACAAAAGAAATTGATGTAATTAAGCAATATCTTAATGGATATAAAAGTATAGAGAATAATAATGAAATATTCTTTTATATAGACTTACCTATTAGAATAGATAAAAAGGATTCTAAGGTATTAAACCCAATATTAACTTCTGAGTTTTTTATAGATAATAAAGCTATTCAAACTGCATCAGATAAAGGATTTATACCTATGATTGCAGTTACTAATGAAGATGAAGAAAAAACTCAAGATATTATAGTAAACCAAATTATTGATTTATCTAAAGAATACAAAATAGATAAAGTTCAATTAAGAGAATTAGAAGTAATAGGACATGCTAAAAATACCAGCAAGTACTTAGAGAAGTTTAAAGATAATGGAATTTCTTTAATTACAACGGAATTTCAAACAAAAAAAGGATTAAATGCTTATTTAGAAAATGGAGTAGGTAATGTAATAAGAGGACATGAGATAAGTGTAAACTCATTAAATTTAAATGAAGATGAATTAGGATCGAGAATTGCTAGAGCAGTAAAAGAAAGAAATATGAGGTTAATAATTTTAAAGAACTTTATTGACTATAGTAGCCACAAAAAAATTGATAGTAGTGTAAAAGAAGTATTAAATAGTGTAAAAAGTGCTAAGAGTCAATTGAATAATTCATTTAAACTAGGAATTGCAAAGCCTATACCTGTGATGGATAGACATATGATATCTGAAATATCTATAGCTATTAGTGCATCATCTATGGTAGGTTTATTATATTTAAGCTTATTAAAAGATAAAACCAAGGCAGTTATAATATCAGGTATAGTGCTAATAGGCGCAATAGCTACTATAGTGTTACAAATTAATATAGCTATAAAATTATATGCATTGTTTATTGCCATAACAGGAGCTGTATCGGCTATAATTATACCTTGGAAAAGCAAAATCAATTCTATAGCAATTAAGTATTTATCAAGCGCAGTATTGTCAATATCTGCAGGGATTATGGTTGCTTGCATAATGTATGGTACTAGCTACATGACCAAACTACAGGCATTTTCTGGAGTTAAGGCGTTATATGTTTTACCTCCTCTATTGGTGGCTATATGGGTTTTAATTGATAAAAAAGTTATTAATATAAAATCAATAAAGAATCTAAACTCTTACATTAAAAAAATTAAGTGGTATCACTATGCAAGTATTGTTATTGTAGTTTTAGTAGGAGTTATATATGTAAGAAGAAGTGGGAATGCAGGAAGTGCTACTGAGCTGGAACTTTATCTACGTATGATGCTAGAAAAAGTTTTATACGCTAGACCAAGAACTAAAGAGTTTATGCTAGGATATCCTATGCTGCTAGCTGGGTATTATTTATATAAGAAAAAGTTTAAGTATTCTCAATTTATTATTATACTTGGAGCCATAGGAACAATGTCTACAGTAAATACATTTACTCATTTTCATACTCCATTTCTATACTCAATGTTAAGATCTGTATATGGTGTTATATTTGGCGCTATAGTAGGGCTTATTTATATAGTTATTTTTAATACAATTAAGAAGTTTACTAAGGGGGCTTAATATGAATGTGGTAATTTCTGGATATTACGGATATCATAATATTGGAGATGAAGCTATTTTAAAATCAATTATTAATTCTCTTAGAGAACAAAATCCTGATATTAACATAACGGTTTTATCAAATGATATAGAACATACAAAACAAACTTATAAAGTAAATGCAATTAATAGATGGAATTTACCTAAGATATATAGCGAATTAATTAAAAGTGATGGTTTGATCAGTGGAGGAGGTAGCTTGCTACAAGATGCTACTAGTTCAAGACCTATAATGTATTATACATCTATAATAGGGATGGCAAAAGCGGCTAAGAAGCCTGTATTCATATATGCACAAGGACTAGGCCCTATAGATAGAGATTTCAATAAAAAAATAACTAAATACTTCTTGAACAAGTCAGATGTTATAACTTTAAGAGATAATGAATCTTTGGAATTGGCAAGAAGTATAGGTGTTAGTAAAAATATAGAAATAGTTCCAGATCCGGTTATGGGATTTTGCATAGAGAAATTGGAATCTAGTATATATGAAATATATAAGAAAAGAGACTTTGTTACTATAAGTGTTCGTGATTGGAGTAATGCAAAAACTGATTTCTTAGGAAAAGTGGCTAAAGCGTGTGATGATATAGCTAAATCAGGAGTAGATATAGTATTTGTTCCTATGCATGGTGAACATGATGAAAAGACTTCTAACAATGTAGTAGATATGATGGAAGAAAAAGCTGAGGTATTTCCATATAATTCGTCTATAGAAGAAAAAATACTATGCATTAAACTTTCAAAACTTATGATAGGAATGAGATTACATGCATTAATATTTGCAGCAACTGTAGATACGCCTATGATAGGTATATCATATGACCCTAAAATAGATTCTTTTTTAAATTTAGTTAATCAACCTTGTATAGGTAGTGTAGATGATAAATGGAATTCTAATGAGTTATCAAACAAAGCTAAGTATATATTGGAAAATCATAAATATGTACAGGAAGAATTAAGAAATAATTCGAGAAATCTAAAAAATTCAGCTATGAAAACCGCTAAAAAATCTATAGAATTATTCTCATAGAAAAACTAGAGAAGATGTATCTATAGTGTTTTTTAATATTTAGATATGGGGGCATAAAAATGAAGCACAAAGGCTTTAAAAAGATATTTATGGCAATATTGTTAATTACTATGTTATTTAGTTCATCAATGCCTGTATTTGCCAAAACAATATTAACTGATATTAATGGACATTGGGCCTCACGTGATATAAATCAATTTATAGATATGGGCTATATTAGAGGGTATGAAGATAAAACCTTTAGGCCAAATAACTCAATAACAAGAGCAGAATTTTTAATTGTAGTTAATAATGTATTTGGATTTACTAAAAAAGGAAATGAGAATTTCAATGATATAAAACCTGGAGATTGGTATTATGATGCTGTATGTATAGCAATGCAAGAAGGATATATAAAAGGATATGAAAATTTTACATTTAGACCTAATAATAAAATATCAAGAGAAGAAGCAGCTGTTATAATAGCTAACATAAAGAAATATACAGATAATAACTTTGACAAGCTAAATAAATATAATGATGTTAATAATGTATCTAACTGGGCAAAATCCGCTATGGAAGTTTCTCTAGAAGAAGAATATATAAAAGGATATGAAGACAAAACAATAAGGCCAAAAAAAGACATAACTAGAGGTGAAGCTGTTACTATATTATCTAGAGTCAAAAATGATGATAAACCTATTGAAGTTGTAGATGAAGTAGCTATACCTGTGCTTATGTATCACCACTTTGAAAATGATAGAGAACAAGTAACCGGTTCAATAGTTCAAAAGATAGAATTTATAAAACAAATGAAATATTTAAAAGATAACGGATACACTGCAATTACAAGTAATGATTTATTAGAACATAAAAATGGAAATAAAGATTTACCAGATAAACCTATATTAATTACAGCAGATGACGGATATTTGAGTAATTATGAGTTTATGTATCCTGTAGCAAAAGAATACGGAATGAAATTCACTATATTTTCAATTGGAGAGAGAATTGATAATGCTAATAACTCAATTGGTATACCGAAATTTAACTGGGATCAGGCAAGAGAAATGTATTATAGTGGTATAGTGGATATACAAAGTCACACTTATAATAGCCATGATAAATCAGAAACTATTAAGGGATATAGAGGGAACTTTTCTGCACCTCTTATAGGAGAGAATACGGAAGAATATAAAATACGTATAGACGAAGATATTAAGACTAGCATTAAAGGCATAGAAGAAAATCTTGGATATAAACCAATAGCATTTGCTTATCCTTTTGGGGAATTTAGTGATGTTGCTGAAAGAGTATTAAAAGATAATGGCATAAAGTTAACATTTACTGTTAGAGATGGTTTTGTTGAAAGTGATGATGATACTTATTTATTAAATCGTATTACTGTAAGTGGTTATGATAGTATAAGTACATTTATTAATAAATTAAAAAATAGCTCTAATTAAACTTGATGTAAAAAACTGGGAGGAAAATATGCCGAAGATAAAAGTAATGACTATTTTTGGGACGAGACCAGAGGCCATAAAGATGGCTCCATTAGTTAAGGAACTTGAATCTAGGTCACAAATAGAAAGTATAGTATGCGTTACAGCTCAACATCGCCAAATGTTAGATCAGGTTTTAGATACATTTAAGATAACTCCAGATTATGACCTAAATATAATGAAGCAAGGACAGACTTTGGTAGATATAACAACAAGGGCATTACAAAATTTAAATGAAGTTATAAGTAATGTTAAACCAGACATAGTTTTAGTTCATGGAGATACTACAACAACTCTTTCTGGAAGTTTGGCAGCTTTTTATAATCAAGTTGCTGTAGGACATGTTGAAGCAGGTCTTAGAACTTATGATAAGTATTCTCCTTTTCCTGAGGAAGTAAATAGACAAGTAACAGGGGTTATAGCAGATATGCATTTTGCACCAACTGAAGTATCTAAGTCTAATTTACTTAAAGAAGGTAAAAAAGAAGATAGTATATATGTTACTGGAAATACAGCTATAGATGCTTTGAAAACTACTGTTAAAGATGACTATGATCATCCTATATTTGAAAAAATAGGGAATGATAAAATGATTCTTTTAACTGCTCATAGACGTGAAAACCTAGGAAGTCCTATGAAGAATATGTTTAGAGCAATAAAAAGAATAGTAGAAGAGTTTGATGATATTCAAGTTGTTTATCCTGTTCATCTAAACCCAGCAGTTAGAGAAGCTGCTGATGATGTTTTAGGTGATAATAATAAGGTTC
Source organism: Sporacetigenium mesophilum DSM 16796 (assembly GCF_059569055.1). Lineage (NCBI taxonomy): Bacteria > Bacillati > Bacillota > Clostridia > Peptostreptococcales > Tepidibacteraceae > Sporacetigenium > Sporacetigenium mesophilum. The sequence goes on from NZ_JCANUR010000007.1 coordinate 59,280, forward strand.
ATCTTATAGAGCCTCTTGAAGTATTTGATTTTCATAACTTTTTAAATAAGTCATATATAATAATGACTGATAGTGGAGGGATACAAGAAGAAGCTCCATCCTTAGGTAAGCCTGTTCTTGTATTAAGAGATACTACAGAAAGACCAGAAGGAGTATCTGCAGGAACTTTGAAGTTAGCTGGTACAGATGAAGAACAAATATATAAGTTGACGAAGGAATTGCTAACTAGCCATGTAGAATACAACAAAATGAGTAAGGCCTCTAATCCCTATGGAGATGGAAATTCAAGTAAATATATAGTAGATGCTATAATAAAAAAGTTTTATATTTAAATAAAAAAACTTCTAGATTTTAAATCTAGAAGTTTTTTGTAATTATTCAGATATTAGTTTATCTTCATAAATAAAGTCGTGAAGTATTTGTAAGTTTTCATCTTTATCCCATTGTAATACCCATCCGCTATTTCCAACGTTGCCGCCAGTACTATGTTCTAATATAGGGAATTGTAATTGGTTTATATCGAAGTTTCCTATTTTATAAACTGTAAATCCTAAGTTTAGCATTTGCGATGGGCTAAAGTTTGTTTTTACATAAGGAAGTATAGAATCCATTAATTCTGGATACTTACTTACTGGAGCAGACGATGCTTTTTTCATTATTGATTGAATAACTTCTCTCTGTCTCCCATCTCTAGCAAATGCACTATCGGCTTTTCTAATCCTTGAATAAGATAAAGCCTGATATCCTTTTAGCGTTTGTGTTCCTGAAGAACGTACATATTCCATAGGACCTTTGTTTTTATTCTTATCAAATTCATAAGATTCAGGTATATATTTATTTACTTCTCTTATTTCATTAGAATCTACAGTTACCTCTACACCATCTAATGTATCTATTATATCTACAAATGTATAGAAGTTAACTATAGCATATCCGTTTAGGTCTATCTCAAAATTTTGTTCAACAGTTTCTAATAAAGTACTTATACCATTATAAGCATATGCATGGGTAAGTTTCTCCATTCCATGGCCAGGGATATCTACAAAAGTATCTCTAGCAAGTGATGTAAGTTTAAGACTATTATTAGCATTATCAATGGTTAATATCATCATAGAATCAGATCTACTATTTTCATTTAAATTTCTAGCATCGATACCTACAAGTAGTATATTTGTTATTCCGTTGACTTGTTTATAGCTTGAGTCATCTGTTATGCCTGAAATCTCAGAGTTGTCTTCATGCATTGTACCTAATTTAAAGTATATATATCCAAAACCTGTAACAGGAATAATTAGAACTAAAGCCAATAAAGAAATTACTATTTTTTTTAATGACAACATATAATGCCCCCTTTTCTTTATTTAAGTATTAACTATATAATTATATTCAACAATGTAATTATATTCAATACTATATTTAAATAAAAAACTAGCTCCTATAAACTAAAATATAGGAGCTAATTTTTATTCGTACATTATATTTTCATATATAAATTTATGAAGTATATCCAAACATTTTTCACGATCCCAATCTAAAACCCATCCTTTTCCACCTTTAATTGAACCATTACTATATTTAAGTATAGGGAATTCTAGTTGGACTATATCGAAGTTTCCTATTTTATAAGCAGTAAATCCTAAACTCATCATCTTAGCAGGAGAAATATCAGTTTTAACATAAGGTAATACTGAATCAATAAGAGGCGGATATTTAGTTACAGGTAAGCTAAATGCCTTGTCAGCAGCTGCTTGAATTATTTTTCTTTGACGAGCATCTCTACCAAATGCACTATCGTTATAACGTATCCTAGAATAAGCTAATGCTTGATATCCTTTTAGAGTATGAACCCCTGGAGTTTGTATATACTCAATAGACCCTTTATTTGCACTCTTATCAAAAGCATAACATTCAGTTATATACTTATTTAATTCATTAATCTCAGAAGATTGAATATCTACTCCTACACCATCAATAGTATTTATTATATCAATAAATGTGTAAAAGTTAACTATAGCATAGTGATTTATATCAAGTTCGAAATTTTTCTCCACAGTATCTAATAATAAATCTATTCCACCATATGCATAAGCATGAGTTAGTTTTTCTTGTCCACGCCCTGGAATATCTGCGTAAGTATCTCTAGCTAATGAAGTCAACTTTAATGTATTATGAACACTGTCTATTGTCAATATCATCATAGAATCAGATCTACTTCTTTCATTTAAATTTCTAGCATCTATACCTACTAATAGAATATTAGATATGCCTTTAACTTGTTTAAAGTCTGTTGACGTAGTTATTTCTTTAGTTGTGCTACTAGATACATACATAGAATTTAGTTTGAAATATAAGTACCCAAAAACAGTGGTTGGTAATATAATAGTTAAAACTAATAATCCTATAACAATATTTTTTAAAGCTTTCATATATTATATCTCATCCTTTATTTAAGATTTTTATTGGTTTTAAAGATGTATAAATTATATTCTAATTTGGGCATAAATTCAATAAGTATTTGACTTAAGATAAATTAATATGTATATAATAATATTTAGCAATTATAGTGACAGTATAATATTATTTAAAATGATAATAGGATAACCGGGTATATATATAATAAACATTTATTCTGAAATTTATGCTATAGGAATAATTGTAGTTATCTATATGGAAATAAATATGTATTTTATTTATTAAGTAATCTATGATATAATTAATCTGATTTTACGCAAATAGACAAATAAAAACATAATACCATAAATAATTTAGAAAAATTAAGTAAATAGGAGGGGTAATTATGGAAAAAAAGATTGACTGTAGTGAGTTAGGCTGTAGTGAGCTAGCTATTACAAGAAGCTTCAATAAAAGCTTTAATACTGTGACACCTAATAATTCTCCAATATATATTTTCTTAAAAAGATTAGTAGATGTATCTGCTTCTTTATTTGGATTAATAATTTTATTGCCATTATTTTTAATAATATCAGCATTAATAAAGTTAGAAGATCCTAAGGGGAAAGTATTTTTTGGACAAGAAAGAAACGGCAAGGACGGTAAAGTATTTAAAATGTACAAATTTAGATCTATGGTTCATAATGCTGAAGAGATGTTGGAACAATTAAAAGATAAAAATGAAGCGTCTGGACCTGTATTTAAGATAAAAGATGATCCGAGAATAACTAAAATAGGTAAATTTATTAGAAAAACTAGTATAGATGAACTACCTCAATTATTCAATATTCTAATAGGGGACATGAGTTTGGTAGGGCCAAGACCACCACTACCACAAGAGGTGTCTCAATATAACTCATATCAAATGCAAAGGCTATTAACTAAACCAGGTTTAACTTGTTATTGGCAAGTTAGTGGAAGAAATAGTATCGGATTTGATGAATGGGTAGAATTAGACTTAAAATATATAAGAGAACAAAATATAGGACTGGATATAAAACTTATTTTTATGACAATACCCTGCTTATTAGGAGATACGAATGCATCATAAAAGTTTTAGGGGGGACAAAAGTGAAAAATTATTTATTAAATAATAAAGAACGAATATTATATTATATAATTTTATTTAATTTTTTAATTGACTTTATTAATGGAATATGGGCATTTCCAGTTTCATTTGGTCAGATAACTAGAACTTTAATTATGATGATATCTTTATATTATATTGCAAATTATGATTCTAAAAAGATAAAAAATATAGTATTAGTATTTGTATTTTTTATTACCAGTATAATGTTGTCTTTTATTATTGATCATAATTCAATTCATGGACTAAAATTAGATATAAAAATATTTTATAGGATTTTTTACTTTATTGTTTTTACGCAATTATTAGTTATGTTTACCAAAAAAAATATAATAAAAGAAGACTTAATAAGAAAAGCTATATATAAAAGTATGTATATTATACCAGTTTTAATTTGTATATCTTATTTACTAGGAATATCAAAAAGCAGTTATGCTTACGGAAATATAGGAATAAAAGGAACCTTTATATCATTAAATGCTTTAAATGCTTCATTAATAGCTATGTTTGTTTTTGCATTAGATAAGATTTATTTAGAAAAAAAATTAATAGATATAATAGGATTGATAATAATATTAATCTCCTTAATAATGTTAGGAACTAAGTCTAGTTTTATTTTTATAGCACTTATTTTTATAACATTTATTGTTGTTTTTTTGAAAAATACTGGACTAAAAAACTGGTCTTTAAAATCTACTTTTTTACTTATAGGGATATTATTTGCATCAATGGGTATTTTACAATTATTCTTTAAAACAACTATAGATAGTATAGTTTCAATGCAATTATACTTTATTAGTAATAATGATTTATTAACATATTTATTAAGTGGAAGAAATAAATTGCTTGAAGCTGGATACTCTACGTATATAGACAATCTAAATATAAAAAACATTATATTTGGAATGGGATCATATAACGTCCAAGTAGATATATTTTCTATTGTCAATAAAGCCTCAGGTGGAATCAAAAATATAGAGATGGATTTATTTGATATTTTATTTTCATATGGAGTTATAGGAACTATAATTATTTATACCTATGCTCTAAAATTACCTTATAATTATATAAAGAAAAATTTCAATATAAATAGACCATATATTATTGCATTAATAAGTTTACTAATATATGGACTTTTAGGTGGTCATGTTTTTGATTCTCCTATGGTAACCACTATTTTAGCATCATGTATAGCAGCAATTTATTGTAAAAAAAGTGAATATAGTGAGAAATCTGCTAAAAGATCTAAATTTAATATAGGTATATTGCATTCAGGCGATTTAAAGAATATATCTCCAGGAGGTATTTCTCAATATATAGAAAAAATAATAGAAAATAACGATAATAAAAGTAATATAGTATTATTTGGAACTTGTGAATATAATAGTGATTATGAGTTATTTAAGGAATATGAAGTAAATTTTAAAAATAAAAAATATACTTTTATACCTGTAAATAAAAATAATAGAAAACCCCTTTCAATATATTATTTTTTAAATATATTTAAATTATATTTAAAAAGAAGAGAAATTTTTAATAATATAGATGTTTTCTATTGCCAAAGAATGGAATATGTTTTACCTTTTATATTTATATTAAGAGACAAAAAAGTTGTTATGGGAGTTCATGGTTCAGGTAAGTATTCTTATCTTTTCTGGGGTGATTTTATAGGTACTATATATAATATAGTTGAAAGGTTTGCAATAAATAGAGCAAATAAAGTTATAGTACTTTTAAATAGAAAAGAATTTGGAGTTCCATATTACAAAGAAAAATTTAAAAAAATGTCAGATAAAATAGTTTATGGAAAAGTGCCTATAGATTTAGATTTGTTCAAGAAATTAGATAAAAATAATATTAGAAAAGAATATGGTTTTGATAACAATGATAAAATTATTCTTTATTGTGGAAGAATAGAAGACAATCCTAAGAGAGTTATGTTGTTTCCTGACATAGCTAAGAATTTAAGTGAAAAAATAGATAATCTAAAATGGGTAGTTACAGGAACGGGTAATGATTTAGAAAATTTAAAACAAAAAATAAAAGAATACTCGTTAGAGGATGTTTTTATACTCAAAGGCCATGTTTCTCATGGACAAGACTTAGTTGATATAATAAACTGTTCGGATGTATCTATTATATTATCAAATTTTGAAGGTATATGTATGTCTGCATTAGAATCAATAGCTTGCTCTGTACCTGTAATTGCTACAGATGTAGGTGATATAAATGAATATATATATAACAATACTAATGGGGTTATTATTCCAAATTCAAATCCTGAAAATATAACAGAAAATGCAAGTGAATGTATTAATGATATACTATCAAATAAAGATAAAATAAATATAAGTGATGTTTATAAAAGATATGATAGCAAAGTAGTGCGTGAAGAATTAATAAAAATTTTAAAAGATGCCTAGGTGAGTGATACAAATGAAAATATTAATAGATCTAACAAGTATATATGATAAATTATCTGGAATAGAAAAGTTTTGTTTAAATATATCAAAGAACATGATTTTTAATGATACTAGTAATGAGTATTTGTTATTATTTAAAAAAGAGATTCATGAAGAGTTTAAATTTATACATGACCGACAAAATATAGACTATAAAATCTTAAATGTTAATAACAAAATACTGTTAGACCAAATAGTGGTACCTTTTCAATTATATAAATATAAGTGCGATGCTTACTTATTCTTGGCATTTCCTTCTCCTGCTTTATTTTTTAGCAAAAAAACTGTAAATGCAGTACATGATATGACACCATGGTTATTTCCTGAAACAATGTCGTTTAAAGGTCTAGTTTATTTTAAGTTCCTAATCAAATTAGCTCTGTTAAGAAGCAAGTTAATTTTAACTGTTTCTAATAATTCAAAAAAAGATATATTAAGATTTTATAATCACAATAATATACAAATAATAAATAATGGCGTAGATAAAAGATATAGAGAAACAGATAATAGTGAGATAAATGATGTAAGAATAAAATACAATCTTCCTCAAAAATATCTGTTGTGTATAGGTACACTAGAACCAAGAAAAAATACAAAGTTATTAATTGATGCTTTTGTTAACTTAAAGATAAAGAAAAATATTCCTCATAAGTTAGTTATAACAGGAAGACATGGATGGAAGTATGATTCAATATTAAGTGAAATAAAAGAAAAAAACTTAGAAAAAGAAATAATATTTACAGGATTTGTTGACGAAGCTGATCTTCCTTGTATTTATAAGGGAGCAGATTTGTTTGTATTTCCATCGTTATATGAAGGATTTGGAATACCACCGTTAGAAGCAATGGCAAGTGGAGTTCCGGTTATAGTTTCAGATTCTTCATCTTTGCCTGAAGTTGTAGGGGAAAAAGGGATAATGTTTGAAAATAATAATCAATTTGACTTGGAAAACAAAATAATTGATTATATAAATCTAGAAGAGTCTAAGAAAAAAGAATATATACAATACTGTTTAGAAAGATCTAAAATGTTTAAATGGGAAAATGAAAGCAAAAAATTGTTGAATGTTTTAGAAAAAAATTTTAAAAGGTGATAATTGTGGATAAAAATAATGAGAGAATAGACATGTTTGACATAGCAATAGATAATGTTACTATGGAAGAGGCTATATATAAGATAGATCAACTTATTAAGGAAAATAATAATTCATATGTTGTAACTCCTAATGTAGATCATATAGTAAAAATACAAGATGATAATGAGTTCAAAAAACTATACAATGAATCAAGTTTAGTTTTAGCTGATGGAATGCCTTTGATTTGGGCATCTAAGATGTTAAATAAGCCGTTAAAAGAAAAAGTATCGGGTTCTGACTTATTTCCTCTACTATGTGAATACGCTTCAGAAAAAGGATATAAGGTGTTTTTTCTAGGTGGAAGAGAAGGTGTTGCTAAAACTGCAGCTGAGAAGTTAAAAAAACAATATAAAGACTTAAATGTTGTAGGGGTATACTCTCCACCATTTGGATTTGATAAAGACCAAAATGAAAATAAAAAAATAATTGATATGATAAAAAAATCAAGTCCAGATATTTTATTTGTTGGGTTAGGAGCTCCTAAGCAAGAAAAATGGATATTTAACAATAAAGATAAGTATGAAGTTCCTGTATCACTGGGGATTGGCGCTTCATTTGATTTTGTAGCAGAGAGCGTAAAAAGAGCACCTCTATGGATGCAAAAAAGTGGGCTAGAATGGTTTTACAGATTTTCTCAAGAGCCTAAAAGAATGTTTAAAAGATATTTCATAGATGATACCAAATTTATAGGGATTTTTCTAAAAGAAAAATTAAAAAAATAGTTGGCAATTGAATATAGTTTTTAGGGGGCAAGTATATATGATAGTTTTAGCAGATACTAATATGTCTAACAACAGACATTTAATATTTAATGCTTGTATGACTATGATATCATCGAAGCTTTTTGCCAAGGATAAAGTTGTTTTCTTTGGTGAAAAAAAGATGTGTCAAAATATAAATGAATACGTAGTTAAAAATAATTTGGATAACTTAACATATAAAGAGGTCGTTAATTACGACAAGTTAACTCTTAGTAAAAAAGAGTTATTAAATAAGGAGTTACATCAAATTAAAAATATATATAAAGTATTTAAATTTGCAAAAAAGAACAATGCTGATTTTTTAATATTCTTTTCTTTTTCTGCTATAGGACATTATTTCTTCAAAAAGGTTAAAAAACTGTTCCCAGGTGTAAAGACATTAGTTGTATTACATGGAGAACTTGATTATATTAATATATCTGATAAGAATGATAAGATGTATATTATGAAAACAATGTTAATTAAAGGTCTTAAATCTAAAACACCTAATACAAAATACATGGTATTAGGTGAATCCATAAGAAATAATTTCTTAGAACACAATATTGTCAATAAAGATGACTTAATTTGTATAGACCATCCGTATATATTTAGGGAAGAAAATGATAATAGAACACTTAACAAAAAATTAGTTCTAGGTACAGTTGGTGTAGCTAATAAAGGAAAAGGTGTACAAAATATATTTGAAGTTGCAAAAAGCTTTAAAGCAGATATTGAAGATAATAAGTTGGAGTTTAGGATAATTGGGAAAGTAAACGATGATATTAAGGAGTTTACTAATGAATTTGTAAAATATAGAATATCAAATGATTTAATACCTGAAGATGAATATAGGATAAGTATAAGTAACCTAGATTATATTCTTTATTTTTATCCTACAAATTCTTATAAGTTGACAGCTAGTGGAGCATTTTTTGATTCTTTATATGTAGAAAAACCGATAATAGCACTTAGAAATGATTATTTTGAATATTATTTTAAAAAGTTCGGCAAAATCGGATACTTATGTGATGATATTGATGATTTTATAAAAACAATAAAAAATGTAAAAGATAATCTAGATATAGATGAATATAATGAACAAATAAAAAATATAAAGAATGCTCAAAATATGTTATCTTTAGATAGTATAAAAGAAGATTTATATTTAGAACTTAAAAAAATAGACTATATCTAAAAGAGAAGCAATAAGATTCTTGGAGGTAATTTAATGAATATATATAATGTTATAATAGCTGGCGGTGGTGGAACTCGTTTCTGGCCTATGAGTAGACAAGCTAATCCCAAACAATTACTTAACTTAAGTGGAGTAGATGCTTTAATTAATGAAACTATAGATAGAATAGCATCTATATCAGATAAAGATAATGTATTTATTGTAACAAATGAAAAACAAGAAGACCTACTTAAGGATGTTGTAAATAATAAATGTAATCATAATAATATACTATTAGAGCCTTCAGCTAGAAATACAGCTGCTGCAATAGGGTATGCAGCATTGAATATAATGAAAAAACACGGCGATGGTATAATGTGCGTATACCCTGCAGACCACTATATAAAAGACGAGGATAGTTTTGTAAAGACTCTTAGAAAAGCTATTGATGTTGCAACTGAAAATGATAAATTAGTTACTGTTGGTATAAATCCTACATTTCCTTCTACGGGATATGGATATATAAATTTCGATAAAAATGTAGTTTATAACAATTCAGCTTATGATGTTATAGAATTTGTTGAAAAACCAGATTTTGAAAAAGCAAAAGAGTATATAAAATCAAACAAATATGTATGGAATAGCGGTATGTTTGTATGGAAAGTTTCTAAGATAATAGAGGAGTTTAGAAGATATATTCCAAAGGTTTATGCAAAGTTAGAAGAGTTAACTCAGTACATAGGAACTGATAAAGAAGCTGAAATGACAAGAAAAATATATCCAACTATTCCTTCTATATCTATAGATTATGGTGTAATGGAGAGAAGTAATGATGTAGTAGTTGTTCCTGGAGAATTTGGATGGAACGATGTAGGATCATGGGATGTATTAGGTGCTATATACCCAACAGATGATGAAGGAAATATAAAAAGAGGAGAAACAATAACTATAAGTACGGAAGATTGTATTGTTTATTCTGAAGACAAGCTTATAACTACAGTAGGTATTAATAATTTAATAGTAGTTTCTACTAAAGACTCTGTTTTGGTATGTCCTAAGGATAAAGCACAAGACGTAAAGTTAATAGTAGAGAAATTAAAAGAAGAAAATAAGAATGAATACTTGTAAAATAAGGAAGAATGAGTTCGAGGAGAGCAATAATTATGTCTAAGGTAACAGCATCAGCTATAGCCATTATGTTGGCTGCAATATTATCAAAAATATTAGGCTTTGGAAGAGAGTTAGCATTAGCATCGGCTTATGGTACTTCATCATATAGTGATGCTTATTTAGTAGCATTAAATATACCTATAATTATATTTGCAGGTATAGGGTCTGCATTAGCTACAAGTTATATACCACTATATCATAATGTAACCGAAAAGTATGATGAAGAAAGAGCCAGTAAATTTACAAATAATATCATTAATATTATAACTATAATAAGTTTCATTATTCTTATATTAGGCTTTGTATTTACAAAGGAAATAGTAAAATTATTTGCTATTGGATTTACAGGTGATACTTTACAGTTAACTGTTAATTTCACGCGAATATTATTTTTAGGTATAATATTTATGGGTATTAACTATATAATAACATCATATTTACAGCTAAAGGGTAATTTTATAATTCCGGCGCTTATAGGACTACCTAATAATATTATAATTATAACTTCTATATTTTTAAGTGCTAGATTTAACAATATTTATATACTTGTGTGGGGAACCTTAATAGGAACATTAAGTCAATTTCTATTCCAACTTCCATCTGCATACAAAAAAGGATACAAATATAGTTTAAACTTAGATATAAAAGATGAATTTATAAACAAAATGTTATTTTTAGTTATTCCTGTATTTGTTGGGTCTTATGTAAATCAAATAAATACATTAGTAGATAGATCCTTAGCATCTACTTTAAGTGTAGGAAGTATATCTGCTTTGAATTATTCAAATAGACTAGTAGGATTTGTTATAGGAATATTTGTAATGGCTATTTCAACAGCAGTATATCCTATGATATCTAAAATGGCTTCTATAGGAGACAAAGAAAACTTTAACAAATCTATAGTTAAGGCTATAAATGCAGTTGTATTAGTTGTATTACCTATATCTGTTGGAGCTATGGTTTTATCAGATCCTATAACTAAAATACTTTTTGAAAGAGGAGCTTTTGATTCCAAAGCTACAGATGCAACAGCCGTAGCATTATTTTATTATTCAATAGGTATTATAGGATATGCACTAAATGATATTTTAGGTAAAATATTTTATTCACTACAAGATACTAAAACCCCTATGTTGACTTCATTTTTTTCAGTTGTAATAAATATTAGTCTAAACTTAATATTAATTAGGTACATGGCACATGCAGGATTAGCCTTAGCTACTAGTATATCTGGTATATTAGGTGTTTTATTACTATTTAGAAGCCTTAAAAGAAAAATAGGCTATTATGGTCAAGATAAAGTATATATGGTAATTGCTAAAACAGCTATAGCTTCTTTAATAATGGGATTTATGGCAAAGATATCTTATAATTATTTAGTTGGCATTCTTGGAACTCAGACTACATTTCATATTATTTCTCTAGGATTATCAATACTAATAGGTGGAGTAGTATATGGAGTTTTAATTCTTTTATTAAAAATAGAAGAAGTGGGTGTATTAATAGATTTAGTTAAATCTAAACTTAAAATTTCAAAATAAGATATGTTATTTACAAAATGAAATTATGAACTGAACATTATTAAATAGATTATTTAATATATCTATTTAATAATGTTCAGTTCATTTGTTTACTATATTATTACTAAAAACATTGGTATATTTCTCTAGTTGTTGATATAATTCCATTAATTATGTATAATTGTAGTGTTAAAAATATAAATAAAATAAAATTATATTTTATTATATATGGAGGATTTATGGAAAAGATATTGAGATTAAGCCCATTCTTTAGTAAAAAGATATGGGGTTATGAAAAATGGAATGTATCTACTCATAGAAATGGCAACTCTGTAGTTGTAAATGAAAATAATAAATTACTTAAAGATGTACTAAATAAAGAGTTACCTATACTTATAAAAATAATACAAGCAAATGAGACATTATCTGTACAAGTTCATCCAGATGATGAATATGCAAATTTGTATGAAAATGATAATGGAAAAACAGAGTGTTGGTATGTGTTAGATGCAAAAGAAGACGCAATGTTAGTATCTGGATTAAAAAAAGGAATTACTAAAGAACAATTTAAGAAGATAATAGATGAAAATAAAGTAGAAGAATATATTGAAAAGATAAATGTAAAATCAGGTGATATGATATATATACCAGCTGGAACTGTACATGCTATTCAAGGTGGTATAAAAATACTAGAGGTACAACAAAGTAGTGATGTAACTTATAGGATATATGACTGGGGAAGAGATAGAGAAATGCATGTACAAAAGGCATTAGATGTTATAGATTATGAAGGAAAAAGAAAAGGTGGCAAAATAGAGAATTTTAGTAAGTTAGAAACTCCTTATTTCACAATAGAAAAGATTTATGTTAAAGGAAGCTATAATGACACTGTTAAGGAAGATTTTCAATGTTATACTGTAATAGATGGAAGCGGATATATAACTGATGGAGAAGAAATAATAAAGTTAGAAAAAGAAGAGACAGTTTATATACCAAATAATATAAAATATGAAATTAATGGGGATTTGAAGCTGATAAAATGCTATGTATAAAATATCAGAAAGGAAGATAGCAATATGGATTATAAAGAATGGTTAAATAATGATTACTTTGATGAAAAAACAAAACAAGAATTATTGTCTATAAAAGATGATGAAAGAGAAATACAAGATAGATTTTATAAAAATTTAGAATTTGGTACTGGCGGATTAAGAGGGGTAATAGGAGCAGGTACAAACAGAATAAACATATATACAGTTAGAAGAGCAACATATGGTTTGGCAAACTTTATAATTAATAAAACTGGAGATGAAGGTAAGAAAAAAGGTGTAGTTATTGCATATGACAGTAGACATATGTCTAAAGAGTTTTGTTTAGAAACAGCTAAGACTTTAGCAGCATGTGGCATTAAATCATATATATTTGATGACTTAAGACCGACTCCAGAGTTATCATTTGCAGTGAGACATCTAAATGCTATAGCAGGAGTAGTTATAACTGCAAGTCACAACCCATCAGAATACAATGGTTATAAGGTATATTGGACTGATGGAGGACAAGTATGCCCAGATATTGCTAATGAAATAATAAAAGAGGTAAATAAAATAGATGACTATAGTACAATACCTACTATTGATGAACAAGATGCAATAGATAGTGGAATGATAGAAATTTTAGGTGAAGAAGTAGATAGAGCATTTATTGATGCTGTTAAGAGTCAATCTTTAAGAAAAGACATAATAGAAAAAGTAGGCAAAGAATTTAAGATAGTATTTACTCCTCTTCATGGAACTGGAAATAAGTCAATAAGAAGAGCTTTAAAAGAAGTAGGATTTGAAAACATAATAGTTGTTAAAGAACAAGAAAATCCAGATCCAAACTTTTCAACTGTAAAATCTCCTAACCCAGAAGAAAGAGATGCTTTTAATATAGCTATAGAATTAGCTAAATGTGAAAATGCAGATATTATAATAGGTACAGACCCAGACTGTGATAGAGTAGGGGTTGTAGTTAAAAACAAAGAAAATGAGTATATAGTTTTAAATGGAAATCAAGTAGGTTCACTACTTGTCAATTATGTTATAGAAAATTTAGTCAAAGAAAATAAGCTGCCAAATAATCCAACTATAGTAAAAACTATAGTTACATCAGAGTTAGGTTCAGTTATAGCTAAATCATATAACGTTGATTGTCTAGATACTTTAACAGGATTTAAGTTTATAGGTGAAAAAATACATGAATTTGAACAAACTAATGAAAAATCATTTGTTATGGGATATGAAGAAAGTTATGGTTATTTAGTTGGAACCCATGCTAGAGATAAAGATGGAGTTGTGTCAGCGCTGCTTATAGCGGAGATGGCAGCATATTATTATTCTAAAGGTATGAGTTTATATGAAGGTTTAATAGAGGTTTCTGAAAAATACGGATATTATAAAGAAGATCTTAAGTCAATTACCCTTAAGGGAATTGAAGGAATGGAAAAGATAAAGACTATAATGAATTACTTTAGAAATAGCAAAATAAATTCTATTAATAATATAAATGTGAAAGAAATAAATGATTATGCTAAAGGAATAGAAGAACTACCAAAGTCGGATGTTTTGAAATATATATTAGAAGATAATTCATGGATAGCTATAAGACCATCTGGAACAGAACCTAAAATAAAGTTTTATTTTGGAACTAACGGAAATACTCAAGAAGAAGTTGATAATAAATTAGAATATATAATAAAAGATATTATGAGTATAGTTGAATCTATATAATAATTAAGAAGTACTATTTAAATAGTGCTTCTTTTTTTGTAATAATCAGTTAATTCTAAATAAGCCATATTGTAAATTCGTGTCGAAATACCGAGACATCAAATTGTTGAAAACTGTACGTTACTAAGTTATACTTTTAAAGGGGAAAAGGTCATATTACTTAAAAAAATGTCTAATTTTATATAAATAACTTAAATAGTTAGAAATGGAACGAAGAAACATATTCTGTATCTGGGCACCTGGAGTATGTGGAGTTAGTGGTGCACCCACCCATTCAAATTATACTAGTAGCACTGGTTTAATATGGATAGGTGGGTTTTTTTGCATTATAAAGTCGAAGCCTATATAATAATAGATAGGAAGAAAATAATATGCAAATTAATAAATTCAAATAGGAGGAAAGAACATGGAAGAAACAATAGACTTAAGAGAGTACGTAGACATTATCAAAAAAAGGTTTTGGATAATAGCACTTATAACTGTTATAGCATCATTAGTTAGCGGAATTGTAAGTTTTTATGTATTAGAGCCAGTATATGAAGCAGGAACAACATTAATGGTTAACAAATCTAAGACTACAGAAGACAAAGAAATTACAAGTGATGATATAATGGTAAATCAAAAGCTAGCATTAACTTATGGAGAAATAGCAAGATCAAGAAAGGTATTAGATAGAGTTATAAATGATTTAAATCTGAACGTTACATATGAGCAATTATCAAGTGCTGTTACAATTTCTTCTGTCAAAGACACTGAGATTATAAACATTAAGGTTCAAAATACAAATCCACAATTATCATACAAAATAGCAAACAAAATACCTGAAATATTCACAAAAGAAGTTAGAAGAATAACTAAGGCAGACAGTGTTGAAGTTTTGGACTATGCTGTAGTACCACAAAATCCAATTAAGCCAAACAAAATGATGAATGTTGCTATAGCAGCTGTTTTAGGTATGATGATAGGTTTATTCTTAACATTCTTACTAGAATACCTAAACAACAAAATTAAAACTCCTAACGATATAGAAAGACACTTAGGGTTACCAGTACTTGGAATAGTTCCTAATACTGAAAGTAAAAAGAATAGGAGGTAGCAAGTTGAATAATATTACATCTTATGTTGACCAAAAGTCACATATATCAGAAGCATATAAAAATATAAGGACTAATATAGCATTTTCTAATGTAGATAAGGATATCAAAACTATACTTGTTACTAGTGCTCAGCCAAGTGAGGGGAAAACGACTACAATATCAAATCTGGCTGTATCATTTGCAGCACTTGACAAAAAGGTTATAGTAATAGATTGCGATTTAAGAAGACCTTCTTTACACAAGCAATTTAATATAAGTAATTTACATGGTTTAACTGATGCTCTTATAGGTTCAAAACCATATTTTCAGTGTATACAAAAAACTGAAATAGAAAACTTAGATATATTAACAGCAGGCACTATTCCACCAAATCCATCGGAAATACTAAGTTCTAATAATATGAAAACATTAGTAACGGGATTGTCAGAATACTACGATTATGTTTTTATAGACTCACCGCCAATTGGGTCTGTTACAGATGCAGCTATAATATCTTCATATTCTGATGGAGTTATATTGGTGTGTGCATCTAATGAAGTAGATTCAGAACTAGCTAAAATAGCTAAGGAAAAATTAGATAGTGTAAATGCAAAGATGTTAGGAGTAGTTCTTAATAAACTTGATTTAGATGCAAGTAAATACTATGGATATTATTACTACAGCTATGGTGAAAAAGACAAAAAAACAAATAAAAGAAATAAAAGATAGGTAGTAAAGTAGGGGGGATATTATGGGAGCGGTAAAATCTTTGGAGTATGAAGAAGACAATCATACTATTGGTAATTTTTTTGACAAGTACAGAGTAAGACAATTTGTTTTAGTATTATTAGATATTATTTCAATTAACTTAGTAGCAATATTGTCTCTAGAACTTACTTTTAATATGGCTCCACCTATGGAGTATGTTGCACTACTGAAAAAAACATTACTTATTTATACATCAGTATCGATATGGGTACTTTATTCATTTAGATGTTACAAAAGCTTATGGAGATATGCAAGTGTAGAAGAGTTAAATTCTATATTTATAGCTACAATAGTTTGCGCAATCATAATATATCCTTTATCTATAGTTTTAAATTTTAACCTTCCTATAAGCTTTTATTTTGTAAATACATTTGGATTAATTTGTGCAACTGGAGGAATTAGATTAAGTTATAGAACAATAAGAAGATTAAAGACAAAACATACCTTATCAAAAACAGCATCTAGAATTTTGGTTATTGGTGGTGGAAATGCTGGTGCTATGGTAGTGAAAGAGTTATTTACTAACCCACAGTTAAATAAGTTACCAGTAGGTATAATAGATGACGACTTAAGCAAGGTCGGAAGAAGTATACACAATGTATCTATATTAGGAAGTAGTAACGATATAAAAGATATAGTTAAACAAAAGAATATCGATGAGATAATATTTGCAATATCATCAGCATCTCAAAAAGAAAAAAGAAGAATCATAGATATATGTAAAGAGTCTAAATGTAAATTAAAAACTCTTCCAGGAGTATATGAAATTATAGACGGTCAAGTAGATATTAAGAAAATAAGAGATGTAGATATTGAAGATTTACTAGGAAGAGACCCTATAAAGGTAAACTTAGAAGAAATATGTGGATACTTAAGTGACAATGTAGTTCTTGTAACTGGCGGTGGAGGATCTATAGGTTCTGAATTATGTAGACAAATAGCTAAGTTTAAACCAAAGGAACTCATAATTTTAGATATATACGAAAACAACGCTTACGAAATACAACAACAGCTTATAAGAAAGTATGGAAATGAGCTTAACTTAAAGACAATTATAGCTTCTGTGAGAGACGAAAAGCGTATGGATGAAATATTTAACACATATAAACCTAATGTAGTATTTCATGCAGCAGCACACAAACACGTTCCACTTATGGAAAAAAGCCCAAGCGAAGCAATTAAGAACAATATATTTGGTACATTAAATGTGGCAAAATTAGCAGACAAATACAATGTAAAAAGATTTGTTCTTATATCTACAGATAAAGCTGTTAACCCAACTAATATAATGGGAGCAACTAAAAGAGTTGCTGAGATGATAATACAAACTATGAACAAAGAGAGCAAAACAGAATTTGTGGCTGTTAGGTTTGGAAATGTCTTAGGAAGTAATGGAAGCGTTATCCCACTATTTAAGAAGCAAATAGAAGAAGGCGGGCCAATAACAGTAACACATCCAGATATTATAAGATACTTTATGACTATACCAGAGGCAGTTCAACTTGTAATACAAGCCGGAGCAATGGCCAAAGGTGGAGAAATATTTGTTCTAGACATGGGAGAACCTGTAAAAATAACAGAATTAGCAAAAGATCTTATAAAATTATCAGGATTTGAACCTGATGAAGATATTAAAATTCAATTCAGTGGACTTAGACCAGGAGAAAAGTTATACGAAGAACTTCTAATGGCTGAGGAAGGTCTGACAGATACAGCACACAAAAAGATTTTTATAGGTAAGCCTATAGACATAGATAAGAAGAAGATAAAAGAAAACCTAGAACTTTTACAGAGTATTGTTAAAAATGAAGAAGTAGAGCTTATTGAACATGTTATTAAGATGTTAGTACCTACTTATATGAAACAAGATAAATCAAAAGAATTTGCAAGCTAAATACTCAGAAAATATAAAATATCTGAAAAAGGATGGATGAAATATGGGGGAAAAAATTTACCTTTCATCACCACATATGAGCGATGAAGGATATGAAATGGAATATATAAAAGAAGCATTTGATACTAACTGGATTGCCCCTCTTGGAGCAAATGTAAATGGATTTGAAAAAGAACTTGCTAATAATGTTGGAAGTAAGGCCGCTGCAGCACTTTCTTCCGGAACTGCTGCTATTCATATGGCTTTAAAAGCAGCTGGAGTAGGAGAAGGCGATATTGTATTTTGCCCAACACTTACATTTTCAGCCACAGCAAATCCAATTATTTATCAAAATGCAATACCAGTTTTCATAGACAGTGATTACAAAACATGGAATATGTGTCCTAAAGCTCTAGAAGAAGCTATTGAGAAGTATCCAAATGTTAAGGCTGTAATTATAGTTCATCTTTATGGTTTATCTGCAGATATGGATAAAATAGTTAGTATTTGTAAGAAACATAATGTCCCATTAATCGAAGATGCGGCTGAGTCTTTAGGTACTTATTATAAAGGAAAACATACTGGAACTTTCGGAAAGTACGGTATTTTTTCATTTAATGGAAATAAGATAATCACTACTTCAGGTGGTGGAATGTTAGTTTCTGATAATGAAGAGAGAATAGCAAAGGTAAGATTCTGGGCAACACAATCTAGAGATCAAGCAAGACACTATCAACATAGTGAATTAGGATTTAATTATCGTATGAGTAATATTGTTGCTGGAATTGGTAGAGGACAACTTAAAGTGCTAGACCAAAGAGTGACTAAGAAGAAATATATATTTGAGTTCTATAAGAGAGAATTAGGAAAGCTTGAAGGTGTTGAGTTTATGCCTATCAATGAATGGAATGAACCTAATTACTGGTTAAGCTGCATGACTTTAAGTGGGCAAGTTAAACCACTTGATATTATGAAAGCTCTAGAAAAAGAAAATATTGAGTCAAGACCAGTATGGAAGCCAATGCACATGCAGCCTGTATTTGAAGCATATGACTTCGTCTCCCCCTATGAAGATGATGTTAGGGAATTGGTAGCAGCCTCAAATAGTGAGTCTTTGAGTGGAGATGCTGAGCCTGCATATAGAAAGGCATTGAGTGTATCGGAAGATGTATTTAATAGAGGTATTTGCCTGCCAAGTGATACTAAGATGACTGATAAAGATTTGAATAGAGTATGTAAGATTATAAAAAGGTTGTGGATATAGATGCAAACTGAGGTTAAACGAAATGTAAAAACATCCTTGCAATTACCTGGTAAGGGTGGTGTATACGCAAGATATTTTAAGAGACCGATGGACTTCATATTGGCTTTGATTGCAATTATAGTTCTTAGTCCTGTTTTATTAATTGTTGGAGTGCTAGTTAGAACTAAGCTTGGCAGTCCAGTTATTTTTAAGCAGAAGAGACCTGGGCTGAATGAGAAGATATTTACATTGTATAAGTTTAGGACTATGACCGATGAAAGATATGAGAATGGGGAGTTGCTGCCAGACAGTATTAGGCTTACGAAGTTTGGGAAATTTTTGAGGAGTACGAGCTTGGATGAACTTCCTGAACTCTTTAATATTCTTATAGGAGATATGTCTATAGTAGGGCCGAGGCCACAATTAATTCGAGATATGGTATTTATGACTCCAGAGCAAAGGCAAAGACATAGTATTGTACCAGGTCTTACTGGATGGGCTCAGATAAATGGACGAAATGGAGTAAACTGGGAAAAAAAGCTCAATCTAGATTTAGAATACATCAATAATATTACTTTTTTACGAGACTGGAGTATAATCTTTATGACGGTTGCTAAAGTCTTTAAAAGAGATGGTATTAGCGCAGAAGGTATGGAGACTGCAGAGGATTTTGGCGACTATTTGTTACGTATAGGCACGATTGACGAGCAAAAATATATCGAAGGTCTAGAAAAAAGTAAGATGATAGCAAGTTAGTTCTCAGAGTGAGGTGGAAAAATGGGAAATGGTAATAGTCCAAATGTTTTGGTTTCGATAATTACACCTGTTTATAATTCGGAGAAGTATATAGGTGAAACAATAAAGAGTGTTTTATCACAGACCCATGAGAATTGGGAGATGATAATTGCTGATGATTGCTCTAAAGATAATACAGCAAAGGTTATTAATCAGTTTTCGGATCCACGTATAAAATACTTCAAACTAGAAAAAAACGCAGGAGCAGCTGTGGCAAGAAATAAAGCCTTGGAAAGAGCTAAAGGTAGATATATTGCGTTTCTTGATGCTGATGATATGTGGAAGTCAGATAAGTTGGAAAAACAATTAAATTTTATGATAGAGAATAAAGTTGAGTTTTCTTTTACTGGTTATGAAATATTAAGAGATGAGGGTAATAAGGTGATAAAAATTCCTCAAAAGCTTAATTATAGTCAGTTTATGAAAAATACGGTTATTGGTACATTAACAGTTATGCTAGACAAAGAAAGCGTTGGTGAAGTTAGACTCGTAAATGTGAAGAAAGATCACGATTCTATGACATGGGCTAAACTACTTAGAGAAGGGCATATAGCCCATGGGTTAAATGAAAGTTTAGCATATTATCGAAAAGTAAATGGGTCAATATCAAATGATAAGTTCAAGGCTGCTAAAAATCATTGGAATAATTGTAGAAATATTGAGAAGTTGTCTGCAGTAAAATGTCTTTATTATTTTTTCTTTTATGGCATTAATGCTGTTAAGAAACACTACTTCTAATATATACAATAGTAAGTGGATGAAGGAGGAATTGCTTAATGAAAATAGCAATAGTGGGGATTGGTTATGTTGGTCTTTCTATTGCTGTGTTATTAGCTCAACATAATGAAGCAATTGCATAGGATATTATTCAAGAAAAAGTAGATATGATTAACGATAGAAAGCCTCCTATCATAGATAAAGAGATTGAAGATTAACTGGCAACAAAGTAATTAAATCTTACTGCAACAGCGGACAATTATAAAGCGTTCAAGGATGTAGAATATGTTATTATCTCTACACCTACTAATTATAACCCGGAGAAGAACTATTTTAACACGAGATCGGTTGAGATAGTAATAGCAAATGTATTATCCATCAACCCAGACGCTGTAATGGTTGTTAAATCTACAGTACCTGTAGGATATACAAGAAAAGGAAGAGAGATGTTTGACACAGAAAGTATCATCTTTTTACCGAAATTTTGAGAGAAGGTAAACGAAGAATTTAAGAAAGTCTCAAACGTTATTGTAGCAAATAGATTAGCCAATAATATTAAGATGCTGCAGATAAGGTGTATACTAGGGATTTATTTAATAAGGATTAAAAGAAATTAATAAAAGTAATTATAGATGAAATAACAATATGGATATTATTTTTATAATAGAAAAGCAACTTTTTAAACAAGTTGAAAGGATATTGATGGATAGTCAAATATATGCTCAAATAAGTTTTATTTTAAGTAATAAAGGCACAAATCTACAGAGATGAGGTGATATCCTTTGAAGATAATGATGATTGACCCCTGGGGGATTAACAATTTGCTATTTTATACAAATGGTTTATGTAGCGGCATATCAAAATATGGGGATTTGACTTTAGTTACGAATTGTTATTATGAAAAAACAACAGATTCAGAATATACTATTATGCCTCTTTTTTTTAAAAAATCAGAAGGTATGGAAGATGGCATGTTTAGAAAAATTATACGTGGTGCTGAATATATTAGCGCCTATATAAGAATTATTAAGGAACTAAAAAAAAATTCGTATGACATTGTTCATGTGCAATGGCTTTTGAATTATAAGATGGATGTACAATTTCTTAGTATCATTAAAAAATATTGCAAAAAGTTAGTTTATACTGCTCATAATGTTTTACCTCATATAAATGGGAATCAATATGTTGATGATTTGAAAACTATATATAGTATTGTCGATACTATAGTACTGCATGGTGAGGGTATTAGAGAAGAATTTAAAAAGTTGTTTGGCGAATTCAATTATAAAGTTGTTATTCAAAGACATGGTACTTATTTAAATCAGGATACGCAATATGATAGAAGTAGTATCGGCCAAGAAATTCTTGAAACAGTCGAGAAATATAACAAAGTGTTTATATTCTTTGGGCATATTTTCTATAACAAAGGAGTAGATAGGGTTACAAAAATGTGGATTGAAAGCTTCAGTAGTAGTGAGAACCTATTAGTAATAGCTGGAAAAAAAAGTTCAGAATATAAGGAACTTGAAGTTTTGGAAGATAAAATTAATAATTGTAAAAATATTCTATATATAAGCAAGTTTGTTGAAGATAACTTATTGAATTATCTAATTACTAAATCAGATATCATTATTTTACCATATCGACATGCAAGTATGAGTGGTGTAATATTTACAGCTGCGGAGTTTAATAAGACGGTGCTATGTACAAATGTAGGAGCTATTTCAGAATATGTAGTTGACGAAGAGAATAGCTATGTTGTTGAAAATAATGATGATGAATTTTTTAATAAGCTTAAGTATATTTCAAATGAGGTAAGTAAAGAATCCCTTTCAGTAAAGGGTAAGAGACTTCACGAATATATAGTTGATAATTATTCTTGGAATAATATTGGAAAAGATTTAGTGGAAATATATAAAATCGAAAATCGAGACTAATTAATAACAGTATACTTTATGAATTACATTTTATAAAGTACTTATTCTTTGGGTTACATCATATATACGGAGATAAAAATTTATATGAAAATAGTATATAGTAGTGTAGCTATTTATGACGCACAAAAACACAATATTATAGGGGTCTCAAAAACCAATATTAATTATGATAAATATAATGTCATTATTTCTGCATCAGACCTCAAGTCATCATATTTAATAGTCGAAAGAATATTTAGCAAAAACAAGATTGTAAGGCAAAGCGGGCTCGATATGGGGGACATTAAATGCTAATTATGGCAAATTTGGATATGAAAAAGTATAACACTGATGCTGAGATCGAATAAGCAAATGTCTTATAGGAAGATAGTGTTTATTCGTAAAAAATAGATGGATTTTGCACTATTCCATTGAGAAATTTTTCATGAAAACATGACAAATGTTTTTATTCTTATAATTCACATTAGGAGGTGAGCTATGCGTTTTTCTATAATAATTCCGGCATATAATGCAGAGAAATTTATTGCTCGGGGGGTTGAAAGTGTATTAAAGCAAACAGTTGAGGATTTTGAACTTATTGTTGTTGATGATGGTTCCGAAGATCGAACATTAGAACATTTAAAATCAATAAATGACGAACGTCTTATGGTAATTTCTCAATCCAATAAAGGTGTTTCTGTTGCGAGAAACACAGGTATAAGTAATGCACATGGTGAGTTTGTTTGTTTTTTAGATGCAGATGATGAATATTTGCCCAATCATTTGGAACATCTTGCTGGATTGATAACTGAAAATCCCTCTAGGGAATTTTTTGCAACAAGGTTCTGTATTAGTTTGAGAACAGATAGTAATGATATTATTATGCCCAATACAACTGGTGATGTTTCATATTATGAAGATGCTGTCAAGGAGATGCTAAGAACCCCTGAAATGATATGTACAGGTTGCGTTTGCATAAAGCGTGAAATGTTTGAGAAATACGGTATGTTTGAACCGGGTGTTAAATTAGCTGAAGACACAGATATGTGGAAACGAGTTTATGTACATACAGGAATTGTATATAGTGATACTGTTACCTTTAAGCGTAATAGAGACGGAAGTGAGGCCACAAAGCACTATACACGAAGATATGAGGCCGATCCATTGAATCGTATGCCGATGTTTTTGAGCGATGACACGATTTTAGACAACATTAAGGAAAGTTTAAAAACGGAATATGAATTTACGAAACTTCAGGTTGTTCGCTCTTACTTAGTAGATGGAAAAAAGAAAGAAGCAATGCAACGAATGAGTGAGATAGATAAAAATAGAATTTGGAAGAAAAGATTGATGATCACATATTTATGTTTTTGTATCCCGTCAACAATAATTAGATTTTATTTAAATGTTAAAAATCGAGGAATGTATGAATAAGGGGGTTTCTATGTCAGATTTAGTCAGTGTTATCATTCCTGTTTATAATATGGAGGAGTCAATTGAGGCTTGTGTTAAATCAATTTTATTACAGGATTATACCAATATTGAGGTTATATTGGTTGATGACGGATCAAAGGATAACAGCTATAGGATATGCCAAAAAATTGCTCTACAGGATAACAGAGTAAAATGTATACATATAGATAATCAGGGTTCAGGTCCCGCAAGAAATGTAGGAATTGAGAAAAGTAAGGGTAGATATTTATACTTTCCGGATGCTGATGACTATATCGATCCAAATGCTGTTTCGGTTCTTGTTGAAGCTATGTGTGACGGACAATATGATCTAATCGTGTTCGGATACAGATGTTTGAAACATGATGGTGAAGTTGTTTTTGAAAAAAAATACGAAGAGTTTAACAATACCGGTGAGGTTGTAAGAGCAGATTACAGTGATTATTTCGGTATGTCTAATAAGAATAGTATTCAAGGCGCACCTTGGAATAAGTTTTTTGATGGTGAAACTGTTCGAAAGAACAATATTAAGTATCCTCCTTTGAGACGCCATCAGGATGAGGGTTTCATTTCAAGGTATGTGAACCACTGTAAAAACATTAGATTTATACCGGAAGTTTTGTATTCCTATTATCAAAACACTGTTAGCTTGGAATGGAAGAAATATCCGGTCAACTATGTGGATTGTGTTATAGGTCTTAAAGAGATATGGAGCGAAACAATTTGTATATGGAACTCTAGAGATCAGGAAACACATCTTCTTGTCGATGAATTAATTTTTTCTAAATTAATGAAGGCTTTGGAGCTTTCTTACTCGCCTAAAATGGAATTAAATGTTTTTACACGTTCAAGATGGATTCGTAGAACATGCAATGAGTTAGAGTTTTCAAAATATAGTTTTAAAATAGCTGGAAGTTTCTACCAAAAAGCGGTTCTGCTGTGTGTAAAATTGCATCTGTATAGGGTGGCTTCTTTAGCTTTATATGTCGGAAATATAAAAAATCGTGTTCGACAGGGGGGATGAATGCACTCTATACCCCCAAAAACGATTTTGGGAGGTTAACTATAATGAACAATGTCATAAGAGATTCAAAAACGAAAATTGTGATAACTAAAGATAAGATGTTCGCATTGCTTGTTTCGGTAATGTTTTGTCATTATACCTTATTTAATTATTTTTCAGTTATTATTAGAAAACTTCCAGTAATTTCTGTTGCTGAAGTCTTCTTTTTTCCAATATTATATTCTTTGTTAATAATCTTATCATATAGAGAAAGCAGATTAAGATATGTTAGAGGATCGGATTTGGTTATTATACTGTTTTTCACAGTATCTATTTTGTCTACCTATATCTTTTATCCCGATAATGCTCTATATATTTCAGCGTCCTTGACTTCCAATATACTTCCCTGTATTCCGTTCTTTCTATTGGGATTGTGTCTTTCTTTAGATAAAGAAACATTGTCTATTGTGAGCGGATTCAGTTGTACTGCTATTCTTGTGAGCGCGGTTTATGTGCTTTATTATATGGGAACAGGGAGAATATTGGGTGGGGATGTTGGATCTGGATATAGTATGTATTGGTCTTATTTGCTTTTACCTAACACTATTATTGCAATAGAATATGCTTTTGAAAAAAAGAAAATTTTTGCAATTATTTGTTCAATTATTGGTGTAATATATGCTTTGGCTATGGGAACAAGAGGCGCAATTGTTGTCCTATTTGTTTTCTTGATTGTGCGTATATGGACACACTTAAATATTAATATCAATAAAAAGGTTGGTATTGCAATTGTTCTATCCATTATTGTTTTTTTATTTATTATGTCACCAGCTTATTTGCAGATGTTATCTGATATCAAAAGATTATTGATGCGATATGGTTTGTCAACAAGAGTTGTGGACTATTTGATAAGTGGAGAATTGGTATCCTACACTTCTGGTAGAACTGACATTTATCAAGATTTATTTTCCAGATTCATGGAACGGCCAATATTAGGATATGGTATTTATGGTGAGTGGACACTGGGATATTATTCGGCACACAATATGTATATGGAAATTTTATTCCACTATGGTTTTCCTATTGGCTTGACCCTAATGATAAGTTTTGTTGCATTATACTTTAAAGCATTAAAAGCCACTAAAGGTACATTGGTGAGAAATTGGATTATCATGTTTGGCTGTCTTGTATTCGTAAAAGGCATTTTTGGAGGACGCTATCTGGATTATAGTCTGTTTTTCCTGTTGGGACTTTGTTTAAAAGAAATAAGGTGTGCTAAAGAGAAAATAACTAAAACTAGAAAGGTAATGTTATGAAAAATAATAATATTCAGAACAAGGCTTTTATTGTGTATGAAAGATATTATGATTTTGATTCAAACCGCGTTGTATCCGGTGGTGTTCAAACCTATATTAATAATTTAATCCCGTTGTTGTGTGAAGCCGGCTATTCCTGTACGGTTTTCCAATTCGGTTCTGAAAATGATAATAATAAAATTAAGTTAGAGAATTGTATTGTTAAAAGTGTTCCGAGAGCTAGGGTTAACGGCAGCCTCAGAACAAAGGTTGTGTTAGATTGTATAAATAAAGATTTTGATAAAAATAATGATTTGTTGATTTTTGCAGATCATTTGTTGGCTCAAGACAATAATGCTACACACAGTTTGTCAATACAACATGGTATTCATTGGGACATACAGAAAGATGAAAGCCGTAGTGATATTCGTATGTTTTTATCAAAAGCGCGTTTTGCATATAACGAGCATAAACGAATGAAATATGTAAAACAGGTAGTGTGCGTAGATTATAATTTCTTGAATTGGTATAGAGCACAGGTTGACGTTCCAAACAGTAATTTTGTTGTTATTCCAAATTTCACGAAAATTGCTGAAGTTAACGTAAAACCTAATGACAAGGTGAAAATTATATTTGCCAGAAGATTTGTAAAGCATAGGGGAACAAGAGTCTTTGCTGAAGCGGTGGAACGATTATTGGTCGAATATGATAACGTTGAAATCACTGTAGCTGGTAGAGGACCCGATGAAGAATATCTTCACAATAAGCTTAATAAATGGCAAGACCGTGTCTTATTTACACAATACACCGCAGAACAGTCTTTAGATATTCATGCGGACAAGCATATAGCGCTAGTTCCTACTGTAGGTTCTGAAGGGACTTCTTTATCTTTGATTGAAGCAATGTCTGCTCAATGTGCAGTTGTTTGTACCGATGTGGGTGGAATGACAAATATTGTTTTGAACAGATATAACGGCAGAATGGTTAATGCCGGAGATACCAAACAACTGTATTTAGCTATTAAGGAACTGATTGATAATCCAGAAGAACGAACAAGAATGGCTTCGGTTGGTTACGAAACTGTAAAATGCTCATTTTCTTATGAACGCTGGGCAAATCAATGGCGTGAGATAATAAAAAATATAGCAAATAAGTAGTTGATAAATTTAGGGGAGGAAATATTTATGGAGTATAGGAAAATTATCAAGTCAATATTTAGACCTTTGCGTGACAGATATTATTGGCGAACGAGTGATTCCCAAAAAGAAGAAATTCTTAAAAAATGGTATCTTCGTATGTGTGGAAGTGAATTGGATTTGGAAAATCCCGTTTCTTTTAATGAAAAAATGCAGTGGTTAAAACTATATGACAGTACAGCACTTAAAACTCTCCTTGCGGACAAATATCTTGCTAGGGAATATGTTGGAGACAAAATAGGTCATGAGCATTTGATACCGATTTTAGGTGTATGGGATAATTTTGATGAAATCGACTTTGCTAAAATGCCTAATCAATTTGCTTTAAAAGCCAATCACGGTAGTGGATGGAATTCTATAATTCAAGACAAAGCCGCTATGAATTACATGGCCGAAAAGATGAAATTTGATAGGTGGATGCATACAAATTTTGCTACAGAATACGGGTATGAGCTTCACTATATGAATATTCCTCCTAAAATTGTTGCCGAAAAATATATAGCTGATATGGATGGAACAATATTTGATTATAGATTTTTCTGCTTTAACGGTATACCTAAATTTGTATGGGTAGATAGTGGAAGCGGAACTAAAGAGCATACAAGAACTATTTTTGACGCTTCTTGGAATATTCAAGATTATTTGGTTAATTATCCACCCATAGAGCCTTCTCCTGAAATGCCCGATACATTTTCTAAAATGAAGGAATTTGCTGCAATACTCAGTAAGGAATTTACTTTTGTAAGAGTAGATTTTTATTCAATTAATGGAAATATATATTTTGGGGAGTTAACATTTACACCGCAAAGCGGAACCGGAAAATGGAATGATAACGAGCAAAATCTTTTATACGGAAACTTGATAACTTTGTCTGAGAAAAAACCTATACCTAAGAAAATAGTTTAACTTTGAGAAAATAAATTATTTGAGGTGTAATAATGATAAGACACTCTTGCGTGGAATAAATCGTATATATTATTCGATAACTATCGAATATACAGATATTAATTGCCTGAAAACCAAGAGATTATGTCGGTTGTTAAGGCTGATGCTTACTGACATGGTGAAGTTAAAATAACAAAACAGTTACAAGATAATGGGTATAAATATTTTGCGATAGCAAATATAGATGAGGCAATAATTCTTCACTAAAACGGAACGACCGGTCAGATTTGATACTTGGTTATACACCGGTGGCGTCGTTGCAGAATCTGATAGATTATGATATTATACAGGCAATGTTTTCTGAAGAATACGCCGAAAAATTAACTGGTAAGTCAATAAAGGCACAGTTTGCTATTGATACTAGAATGAATCGAATGGACTTGGATGTCGGATAGTCCGGAAGAAAGTGTAAAAATTATTCGTAAGTATGCTGATAAACTCAAACTGTCCGATATATTTACTCACCTTTGTGTTGCTGATGATGCAATTGAAAATAATTTTGCTGAGGAAAAGATTGAAAAATTTAAAACTGCTGCAGAAAAAATGCTGACTTGAATTTAACGTATGTTCCCATTATAAACTCTGACGACGGTCTTTGGCAAAACAAATTAGGAAATCTTGTAAGCTTATGCATAATTCTTTACAGTTTAAAACCCGACTACATAAATACTTTGCTAGGTGGAATTAAACTAGCACTTCAGTGGAAATTAGTTGTTTATATGGTGAAAACGGTTCATAAAGGTGAAACTAGGGTATAGGGTTATTATACCGCGCCAAAAGAGGTGGTTGTTACAACAATTCCTACAAAATATGTTGACGGATACAATTGTATTCTGTCTAATGAGGGTAGTGTAATTATTCATGGGTACAAGGCTCCTATCGTTGGAAGAGTTAGATGGATTAGATGATGGTTGATGTAACGGAAATTTCACAGGTCAAGTTTGAGGACGAGGACTTTATAACAGATGATATGGCACACTCTATTGAAACAATAGAGTATGAAATAATATGTGATATTCAAAAAAGTATATAAAATATATATTTGATTTTATTGTAATGCTGTAATTATATTTTAATGGGATGATTTCGAAATCAAATAACAAAACGAGTTCTTGTGTAATTGATAAATGTTGTATAGCAGAAGGTAAAGGTGATTAATTATAAATGAATAGAGAAAAAATTTTTTCTTCACTTGTTTGGAAGCTTTTAGAACGAGCGGGGATACAAGGCGTAAGTTTTATTGTTTCGATTATTTTAGCTAGATTATTAACCCCAAGTGATTATGGTCTTATATCATTAATTATTGTATTTATCAATTTAGCGAATGTTTTTATTCAGGGAGGATTTAATACTGCATTAATTCAAAAAAAGAATACTGATAGTAAAGATTTTTCTAGCGTATTTTATTTTAGTTTTTTTATAGCTTTTATATTATATATAATATTATTTATATCAGCTCCGACTATCTCAAGATTCTATAATGAAGAAGAGTTAATTAGTATAATTAGAGTATTATCAATCATTCTATTTACCGGTTCAATCAACTCGATACAAGTAGCATTTGTTACAAAAAATATGGAGTTCAAAAAATTATTTATGAGTAGTATTGGCGCTACGATGATTTCAGCATTTATTGGTATAGGAATGGCTATGAGCGGGTTTGGAGTTTGGGCACTAGTTTGTCAACAAATATCCAATCAATTTTTTACAGTTATTATAATGTGGTTTACCGTTCCTTGGAGACCAAAACTAATATTTTCAATTGAAAGATTGAAAGATCTAATAGGGTATGGGTGGAAAATACTTATGACCAATTTAAGTGATACTCTATTTTTAAATTTAAGAAGCTTATTAATTGGGAAAATATATACACCTGATATGTTAGGTTATTTTAATAGAGGTAGACAATTTCCTGAAATGATAATGACTAATGTGAATGGCTCTATTCAATCAGTAATGTTGGTTGCGTATTCAAATGAACAGGACAATAAGCAAAGGATCAAGGAAATGGTCAGGAGATCTATGACTGTCAGCTCCTTCATTATTTTTCCTATGATGTTTGGACTAGCAGTAGTAGCTGAACCTGTTGTGAAAATACTTTTGACTGATAAATGGCTACTTGCTGTTCCATATATTCAAATATGTGCTTTTACGTACATGTTAATGCCAATTCACACTGCAAATTTACAAGCTATTAAAGCAATGGGATATAGCAATATAATATTAAAGTTAGAAATAATAAGAAAAATATTAGAATTAAGTATTTTAATATTTAGTGTACGACTTGGAGTATATGCAATTGCGATTGGAGAAGTAGTTACTACGGTAATATCTTTAGGAATCAATTTATATCCAAATAAAAAACTAATAAATTATGGGGTGAAGGAACAACTGAAAGATATAACACCATCTTTTTTCAATTCTGTAATTATGGCAGTTATTGTGTATAGTCTAAAGTTTTTATCAATTAATATCATACTAAAACTTATAATTCAAATTTTAGCAGGAGCTATTATATATATTGCTTTATCTAATATATTTAATGTTTCTACTATTAAATATTTATCCAGTTTATTTAAAGGATATTTTAAGAAAAGTGATAAGGATTTAATGAAAGGAAGGATCCTATGAAAAAGGTAATGGTGGTATTCGGAACAAGACCAGAGGCTATTAAGATGTGTCCTTTAGTTAAGGAATTAAAGACTAGAAAACAATTAGATACAGTGGTTTGTGTAACTGGTCAACATAGGCAAATGCTAGATCAAGTATTAGATGCTTTTAATGTTGTTCCAGATTATGACCTTTCAATTATGAAAGATAAGCAAACTCTATTTGATGTTACCATAAATATTCTAGAAAAAATGAAGGCTATTTTAGAAGAAGTTGAGCCTGACGTAGTTTTAGTTCACGGAGATACATCAACAACATTTGTAACAGCATTAGCATGTTTTTATATGCAAATTCCTGTTGGACATGTTGAGGCAGGGCTTAGGACTTATAATATATACTCTCCTTATCCAGAAGAATTTAATCGTCAAGCTGTGGGAATCGTTGCTAAATACAATTTTGCACCAACTGAAATGTCAAAAGAAAATCTAATAAAAGAAGGTAAGGACCCTGCTAATATATATGTAACTGGCAATACAGCAATCGATGCCCTTAATACTACAGTAAGAGAAGATTATACTCATGGAGAATTAGAATGGGCTGCAGATAGTAGGCTTATATTGATAACCGCACACAGAAGAGAAAATCTTGGTGAGCCTATGAGAAACATGTTTAGGGCTATTAAGAGAATTGTGGATGAACACCCTAACATCAAGGCTATTTATCCTATTCATATGAATCCTGTGGTAAGAGAAGCCGCAAATGAAATTTTAGGAGACTGTAATAGGTTAAAGATTATTGAACCACTAGAAGTACTTGATTTTCATAATTTTCTTTCAAGATCATATCTGATTCTAACGGATAGCGGTGGTATCCAAGAAGAAGCGCCAAGTCTAGGCAAGCCAGTATTGGTTATGCGCGATACTACAGAAAGACCCGAAGGAATAGCTGCAGGAACATTGAAACTTGTTGGAACAAATGAAGAAGTAATTTATAACACTTTTAAGCTATTGCTAGAAGATAGAAAAGAGTATGAAAAGATGAGTCATGCAAGCAATCCTTATGGCGATGGATTTGCATGCAAAAGAATAGCAGATATATTGGAAATTGAGGGGAGGTAGCTCAAATGAAAATAACAATAGCAGGAACAGGCTATGTAGGACTTTCCAATGCAGTACTATTAGCTCAACATAATGAGGTAATTGCATTGGATATTATCCAAGAAAAGGTAGATATGATTAATGATAGAAAATCTCCTATCACTGATAAAGAGATTGAAGAATATTTGGCAACAAAGCAGTTAAATCTTACTGCAACTACGGACAATTATAAAGCTTTTAAGGATGCAGAATATGTTATTATATCTACACCTACTAATTATGATCCGGAAAAGAACTATTTTAACACAAGAACTGTAGAAGCAGTTATAGCAAATGTATTATCAATTAATCCAGATGCAGTAATGGTTGTTAAATCCACTGTACCTGTAGGATACACAGAAAAGGTAAGAGCGATGTTTGAAACTGATAATATTATCTTTTCACCAGAATTCTTAAGAGAAGGTAGGGCCTTATATGATAATTTATACCCTTCAAGAATTATTGTAGGAGAGCAATCAGAGAGAGCAAAAATGTTTGCCAATCTTTTAGTACAAGGTGCAATAAAGGAAGATATTCCTGTTTTGCTTACTGACTCAACCGAAGCGGAAGCCATTAAATTGTTCGCAAATACATATCTTGCATTAAGAGTTGCGTATTTTAATGAACTTGATACATATGCAGAAGTCAGAGGTCTTAATACCAAACAGATTATAGAAGGAGTATGCCTTGATCCTAGAATAGACAATCATTATAACAACCCATCTTTTGGTTATGGCGGCTACTGTTTACCAAAAGATACGAAGCAGTTATTAGCAAACTATGCTGACGTTCCTCAAAACATTATGGCAGCAATAGTTGATGCTAATAGAACAAGAAAAGATCATATTGCAGAAATGATTCTTAAAAGAGCCCCAAAGGTTGTAGGCATTTATAGATTAACCATGAAGATGGGTTCAGATAACTTCAGACAATCATCTATCCAAGGAGTTATGAAGCGCATTAAGGCTAAGGGAATTGAAGTAGTAGTTTATGAGCCGACTTTCCAAGAGGAAAAGTTTTACAATTCAAGAGTAATAAAAGACTTTGAAGAATTTAAGAAAATTTCTGATGTTATTATTGCAAATAGATTGTCGGATGATATTAAAGATGTTGGGAAAAAGGTGTATACTAGAGATTTATTTAGCAGAGATTAAACTATTTTAAAAAGGAGAAAAGCTAATGAAAGTAATAATATTAGCAGGTGGAAGTGGTACCAGACTTTGGCCCCTTAGCCGTGATAGATATCCAAAACAGTTTATTAAGTTACAAGGAGATAAACTATCCTTGTTTCAAGAAACCTTTAAAAGAAGTTTACTATTAGCTGATTTAAACGATATATATGTGGTTACAAATGAAAAATATAAATTTTTAGTTCTTGGGGCTATTGAAGAATTAGATTATCAATATAGTGAGTCAAACATTCTTATTGAACCCGAAGCAAAGAATACCCTTCCTGCAATTTATGCAGGTGTTCATGAAATAGCTAAAAAAGGTAATGACTCAGTAGTAGTGTTCCCTTCCGACCATGTGATTTTAAAAGAACAGAAGTTTGTAGATAGTATTAGAGATTCTGAAGCATTAACAAGAGATTCAATCATAACTTTTGGCATTAAGCCTGATGCTCCTAATACTGGATATGGGTATATCGCACCAGGAACTGCAAAGTTTAATAGTTATGAAGTAAAAGAGTTCAAAGAAAAACCAAAGTATGAGATAGCAGTTACATATGTTGACAAAGGTTATTACTGGAATGCTGGTATATTTATGTTTAACACAGAGTTCTTTATAAATGAAGTGAAAAAATATGCTAAAAACATTTACGATGCATTTGAGACAAGCGACAATATAAAAGAGGCTTTTGGTAAAATAGAAGAAAAGATTTCAATTGACTATGGAATTATGGAAAAGAGTAGAAATGTTACCGTCACACCAGTAGATATCGGCTGGAATGATCTAGGTAGCTTCGATTCGTTTTATGATGTATTTGACAAGGATGAAAATAATAATATTGTAGGCTCTGATAATATAGTTCTTAACTCAAAGAACAATTATATATACTCTGAAAAGGATAAAGTAGTATCGATAGTAGGAGTTAATGATCTAATCGTTGTAGATAACAGAGACGCTTTATTAATATGCAAAAAAGACCAATCACAAAAAGTAAAAGAGATTGTTGAGATCCTAAAAGAGAAAAATGATTGTAGAACTGAATATCATGTTCAAGATTACAGGCCTTGGGGTAATTATAAAGTCCTTGAGGAAGAAAAGAATTCATTTAAGATTAAAAGAATTAAAGTAAGTCAAAATAAGAAATTAAGCTACCAGGTGCATTATCATAGAAGTGAACATTGGATTGTTGTCAGTGGAATGGCTAAAATAACTATAGATGATGTAGAGAGCCTAGTACCTGCTGGCGAGAGTGTTTTTATAAAACAGGGACAAAAACATAGACTTGAAAATCCAGGTAGGACACTATTAGAAATAATTGAGGTACAAATGGGAGAATATTTGGAAGAAGATGATATTGTAAGATTTGATGATGAGTATGGTAGAGAATAAATAGTATCTATAAAGTAAAGGTATTCTGATTACCCATAGAGCTAATTACGTAAACGTATCATAAAATATAATTGGAAAACTAATAAAACTTGAAAAAGTGACTATATATTATATGACGATAAATGGAACACTTAATGTATGAAATTTCCTCATATGTTAAGTGTTTTCAAAAATAAGATTAGAATTTATATAACAAAGCAGATGAAGAAGTACAATATGATTATGAGGGAAATTGCCAAGTCTAAAAGTATATTTCCTTTGATAAGTTTCTCCATAAGGTTCCTTACTTATCAAGCTTTAACATTTCATACAAAGGAGGCTTAGCAATAAAATATTAATAATTTATAAGGAAAATAAAAAAATTAAATGGAAATTGATTATGATGCAAATTTCGACAACAAACACAGGTTAAGTGTAGTATAATAAGAAAGGTTTAATATTATACAAGAGAGGAGGAAAAATTATGCACAAAAAAATTAGAGTTATGGCTGCTGCTGCCATAGTTACTCTTAGTATGAGTACTACAGTTTTAGCATATGAGAGTCCAGTAAATGATGTGAAGAATGCACTTATACAAATGGGAGTACCAAGCAATTACATAGGCAATATAGTTGATCACTTACAAAGAATAAAAGTAAGTGACAAAGAAGTGGATCTGATGATGGGTAAGATTAATGAAGCTAAGTCTATAATAGGAAATACTAAAGACTTATCTTCGTTGTCTACTGCTAATAAAGTTAAGCTTCAAAGTATAGCAGTAGAAGCTGCTAAGGTAGTAGATATTAATGTTAAGTTTGGCACTGACTCTAAAGGAGTTACTACTGTAGTCGGTACTACTGCAAATGGAGGTACTGTACTTCAACTTAATACTCTTGAAGTTATTAATTTAGCTACAAATTTTGATATGAATGTTGTAGTTGATGCTGTTCAAGAAGCTGCTGATTTCTCAAATGATAAAAACAAAATTGACTTAGATGGAGATGGCAAGCCAGACAAGCCTGAGTTCAAGCCTGAGGGTGGAGGAAAGTTAAATAAAACTGCTACTCCTTTTGGGAATATGATGTTTGCAGGAACTAGTATGATTGGTATGGCTGGTGGAGTTCACTTCCTAGCTAGAAAGAAAAGAAAATAATATAGTTATTTTAGAGGGGTTTTTATTATGAAAAAACTAAGTTTTAAAAACTCCAAGCTAATAAAACGCATAGGGATTACATTTGTAATCCCTATGTTTTTGGCTATTGGAGGAATGTTGATTTGTTTAACTGCAGGATGGAATTTGTTTGCTCAAACTTATGCTGTAGGTTCTACTGTGTTTGCTAAGCCAAATAATAATTTAAATGAAGTTTCTTTTAATATAAATGGAAAAGAAGTATATAGACCTGAATTAGGTACTTTGTTTGCTACTTTAAAGATAGATTCTGTAAATCTTGAAAAGCCTATTGTTCATGGTGATGGAGATTTAGAGCTTAGAAAAGGTATTGGTCACTATGCAGGAAGTACTCTTCCTGGAGAAGGTGGAAATGTTGTGTTAAGTGGTCATAGAGATACGGCTTTTAGACCTCTTAAGGATATTAAAGTTGGTGATGAGGTTGTATTTGAAACTGAATATGGTGTTTATAAGTATAAGGTTAGTAAAACTAGGATAACTAATCCTAATGATTCTACTGTTACTATGCCTACTGATAATGAAAAATTAACTATGTACACATGTTATCCATTTAACTATATAGGTAATGCACCTGAGAGATTTATAGTTGAGTGTGACTATGTGGGAGTTTTTGATAAATAGATAGGAGAGTAAGCTAATGAAATTTTCATCTAAAAAAATTGGTAAAAATATAGCTTCTACTGTTGTAGCTATTATACTTATGTTTAGTGTTATAGTTACTATAGGTGTTGTGTTTTTAAAGACTACCTTAGTTAATGAAAATACTTACAAGAAAGTTTTTGAGTCTGCTGGGATTTATGATAAGGTATATGAAAGTATAAATGAAAATATTGAATATGCCCTTGTTGTTAACAATATTCCTGTAGATACATTAGATGGTGTTTTGTCTAAAAATGATGTTACTAACACTATTAATACTACTACTGAAAGTTTTATAGATTTTATTAATGGTGGAGATAACTTTGTTATTTCTCATGATCTAAGTATTTATAGTAAAAGAGTGGATACTAATATAAATAAGTTTTTGAGAGACAAGAATATGTATTTAAATGAAGAACAAAGCAAAGATTTAGATTTTATGAAACAAAATATTATTAAAATTATAGATAAAGAGCTTCAGATTATAAATTTTAATGAGTTATCTAAGTCAAGTCCTATGATAATGTTATCTAAAATTGTTGGGATTTTAGCTAATAATTTTGTTATTGCAGGTATTATAGTTTTGGATATTATGCTTATGAGTCTATTTGTTCCAATTTGGGGAAGAAGAAAAGTTAGAGCATATGCTTGGTCTGGTTATTCTTTGGTTGGTGCTGGCATGGTTGTATTTTTATTAAGTTTTAGTGGATATATATCAGGGTTTTACGAGTATGTTATTATAGCTACTCCTTATATTGCAGAGACTGTTGGCCTTGTTATTAAGAAGTACTTATTTAATATGTCTGTAATAAGTGGAATTGTTGTTCTTATGGGAATTGTAAGTATGAGTTTTTATTGGAAACATTTATATAAAAGATATGCTGTAAGAGAGGATAATGATTGGAAAAAATCAGAAACTCTTGAAGTACAAAATAAATAATATTAATACATGATATAATTACTACATATGAGAGATATATCAAACATGGTTAATATTTAAATAGTTAGTAATAAATAATAGTTATGAAATGAGTGAAATAATAATGAATTTTTTATCAGATTTTTTAAAAGGAATGATAATTGGAATAGGAGCTGTTGCTCCTGGTGTAAGTGGAGGTACGTTTGCTGTAATATTAGGCATATATAAGAAGCTTACAGATGCAATTGCAAATATTTTTAAGGACTTTAGAAAAAAGGTAATAATGCTTTTCCCTCTTGGACTTGGTGCTGTTGCTGGGGTTTTGATATTTAGTAAAATTATGAAGTATTTATTTGAAAATTATAATACTGAGGTTAAGTATCTTTTTATTGGCCTTATGATAGGTACACTTCCTGCTATATTTAAGGAGGCTAATAAGAAGGGATTTAAAAAAGCATATATTTTGCCTTGTATAATTACATTTGGTATAACAGTATTGTTTATAATATTAGAAAATGGTGTTATAAATATAATTACTGAAGGTGGAACAGGATTAATTGAGCTTCTTGTATATGGTGCAATTACTGGCTTTGGAACTATAGTTCCTGGTATTAGTTCTTCCTTTATACTAATGTATATTGGTGCATATGAAGTTATGCTTGATGCAATTGTAAATTTTGATTTAACATTACTTATACCTATAGGAGTAGGATTTGCACTTAGTATTTTAATGTTTGCAAAGTTAATTAGTTTGTTGTTTAAAAGATTTTATGGATATACCTATTATGCTGTATTAGGATTTGTAATAGGATCAATAATTACTATATTTCCAGGTATAGAATTTAATTTTAAGTATTTAATTGGAATATTACTTTGTGTTGTAGGGTTTTATTTATCGTATAGTTTAACTAAATATTCAAAGGATGAAGAAGAAGTTCAGTTATAATAACTGCTAACTTTCTATGTCACTAATTTTCATATTTTTTGATATTAAATTAAAAGATGAAATAAGAAAGTATGCAGCAATAGACCCCAAAATACCACCTGATGTATTTAGCCATATATCATCTATATCGCAAAATCTATTGGGAATAAACCCTTGTATAAGCTCTACACTTAGAGTCATGGCTAGAGATAATATAATAGCTTTTTTTATACTTTTAAATTTACAATAACTAAAAAATCCGAAGGGGATAAATAGCATAAAGTTGCCTACGGTTTGATATAAAAAGTATTCTAAGGAGTAATTATTGTAAATATAAGTAACTACTTTAAATGGAGTTAAGTTATAAATTTCAAATTCTCTAAATCCTGTACCTAATTGTCTAGGAAGTATAGTTGCAGATACTATAACGAGCATAGACATAAATAAAGATAAGTTTATAACTTCTTTTTTAATATCTACATGTTTATTTCTATTTATTATTATTCTTGAAACACTATAAAATAATATGAGTAAGCTAAGAATTATTAAATTTAATTTTAAAAGCATGTTTACACCTCTATATAAAATATATTTAAATTAATTATACTATGTATTTAATTATTAACAAATAAATTAAATATAAACATAATAAAATCCTAGGTTTTTCATAACCTAGGATTTTGTGTTATGTTTTATTTAGTTTTGTTTCTACGCGACCATATGGAGTATACCAAAACTGCCATGGAAGAAAGAGCTGATATTCCTATTCCTAAATATAAACCACTTGGAATATATTTAAGCTCTATTGTATGTTCACCTTCTGAAATAGGAATGGCCATAAGTGCATCAAATACCATAACTGTTTTGACTTTTTTTCCATCAATAGTTACTTTCCAATCTTTTTCCTGTGGAATAGTAAATAATAGGTATTTATTATCATCTTTAATGTTTATTGTTCCTTTTAAATGAGAACTGCTTATTTTTTCTAAATTGCAAGGTTCATTCGATAATTCATTATAATATTGTTGTAAAACATCGATATTTTCATAATAGAAAAATGCTTTATTAACTTCTATTGCATTATCGTTAACCTTTATTTTAAAAGTAACGGTAGTATCTTTATCAAATTTTCCAAGAGATACAATGTCCCATCTATAAGAATCAAAGTATGGTCCTAAAGGCTTATTATTGATAAAAATTTCTGCACCTTGACATTGTGGAGCACTAATATACGTGTAAAGCGTATTTATATTATCTACCTTTATTTTATAGGATATAAAGGCATCTTTTGCAGCATCTATTTTTTCATATTTAGTTGATGATTTAAGTTTTGTTACCTTTAAGTTTTTAATATTCATATCTATAACATCAGCAGGTGTGAATATATTATTAAATTCCTTATTTGTCATAGAACTAAAAATCTTATTTTGAACTTTGAATAAGTCTGGAGTATTTAAATTTACTTTTAGGACTTTATCACTTACAGCAAATCCTATAGGTAGTGTATATGGATTTTGGAAAGTGGTAATATCATTTTTAGTAAATAATTTGTCATAAGGCTTATTTATTTTTTCTTTAGAAAGTAAATACTTAACGCCTAGGAAACTATCTACAGAAACTGTAGAGCCATTATTATAATATGACCAGTTATCGTTATATCTAAATCCTAATTTGCCTAAAAATGATTTAACGAATGTTTTTTCACTTGAACTATAATGACTTAACCCATTATAGTTAAATTGCATCGCATCATTATGTGTTCTTTGAAAAGTTTTTTCTAATCTATAAAAACTTGTATCTTGTGTTTTAATATTATTTATTACAGGTTTAGTGTTTTGAATGTAACTTGTATAGGTATCCATTGTAGAAGAATCAAAATCCTGTAATTTACGGATAGAGTAAATAGCATTCAATGATAGATTTCCAACTTGAATAAGTACAATTAAAATAATAAGTACTTTTTTTCTATTTATACTATTTTTCAAAAGATATAGTAATGTACACAAACAAATTATTAAAAACACATCAAGGTAAAAGTTCTTTACATTTACAAAAGAATAATCGTTCTTAAATATAATTATAGATGAAATTATAAATATAATTGCACAGTAAATAATATCTTTATTTTTTATTCCGTCATTAAGATTAAGAAAGCTTTTATATGCCAAATGTATTAATAAAAAGCTGAACATAAAAGAATATCTATATGGAAACCATGCAGGAGGGTTAAATCCATGCCATATTAAATTAAATGTGTTTATATGAAAACTTATTAACATAACAGATAAAATTCCAGCAGATAATAATTTCTCTTTTGATGTTATTTTAGAATTAAAGAAATATAAAATAACTAATGAGACAATAAGCATTCCACAAAAAATATTAGGTAGACCGTTAATTAACTGATTACCATCCATTGAATTTGTGTAAAGTTTAGTAAATACATCAATGAACTTGAAGTTTTCTGTAAATGATAGCATAGA
The DNA here is from genome assembly GCF_059569055.1 of Sporacetigenium mesophilum DSM 16796. Lineage (NCBI taxonomy): Bacteria > Bacillati > Bacillota > Clostridia > Peptostreptococcales > Tepidibacteraceae > Sporacetigenium > Sporacetigenium mesophilum. The sequence goes on from NZ_JCANUR010000007.1 coordinate 100,508, forward strand.
TAACGAAAACTGTGCTTTTCCACCCTGTAATGACTTAAATGTAGGGATAAGTATAAATGCAGATAAACAAGCTGAAGCCAAGGATGAAATAATATATTGAAGTATTCTTCTTGTATATAATTTAAGTTCGGATAGACTGTTTATAGATAAAAGAAGTCTATAAACAAAATATATTACTGAAAAAATACATAGCATAAAGCCTATATAGTAGTTTGTAATCAGTGCGGCAGAAAGGCTTATTATGTACAAATATGGCTTGCTTGATGAAAGTATATTATTTATTCCTAAAACTATTAACGGCAGTAAAATTACACCATCAATCCACATGATATCCCAGAAATAAGTCATGTTATAAGCCATTAGTGCATAAGATGTGGAAAACACTAAAGATTTCCAATCTAAATCATTGCATTTATTTATAAAATAGTTAAAAGTCAATCCACATAGACCTATTTTTATTAATATAATTAAAAATAGAGCAACGGGTAGATTTTCATTTGAAAAGAAAAGGAATATAAAGTTCAGTGGACTTATTAAATAGTAAGCAGAGAGTCCTACCATATCTCCACCCATGTTTTTACTAAAGGTATAAAAAAAGTCGTTGTTGCTTGTAAATATAGTTTTAAAATATGATAAATAATCTATATATTGTCCGTTAGCATCAGAAATTAATAATGCGTTATTTCCAAAAGGGTATATTTTATTGAATATACATACAAGTAGCATTAATAAAGCAGGAATAACAAAAGCTAATGAGTAAATAAACTGTTTATTATTTTTTAATTTAGATAGAGTCATTGTCTTGTGTTTCCTCCTTTGTAATATAAATAGGTCTATTTTTTATCTCAAGATAAGTCTTGGACAAGTATTGCCCTAATATTCCAATACATAAAAGTTGAATTCCACCAATAAACGTAACAGCGCAAATCAACGATGGATAACCAGCAACTGGGTCACCCCAAATTAATGTTTTTGCGATTACTATACAAATCAATATAAAAGCAACTAAAGAAAGAATTATTCCCATGATAGATGCAATGGCCAGTGGTACAGTAGAGAATGCAATTATCCCGTCTAAAGAATATAAAAGAAGTTTCCAAAATGACCATTTTGTCTCACCGGCAATACGCTCTACATTTTCGTACTCAAGCCATTTTGTTTTGTACCCAACCCAACTAAATATTCCTTTAGAAAAACGGTTATATTCTTTTAAGCTTAATATAGAGTCTACCATCTGTCTTGTCATGACTCTATAATCTCTGGCGCCATCAACAATCTCAGTATTAGAAATATTATTTATTAATGAATAAAAACATCTGGCAAAAAACGAGCGAATGGGAGGCTCACCTTTACGAGTTACTCTTCTTGTTGCTACACAATCATAGTCATGATTAATGATACTGTTATACATATCAATTAAAAGTTCAGGTGGGTCTTGGAGATCTACGTCCATTATTGCAATAAAATCACCTTTAGCTTTTTCAAGACCAGCATACATAGCTGATTCTTTACCAAAATTTCTAGAAAAAGATAAGTATTTAACACGATTATCCTTTAAGTTTAACTCTTTTGCTATTTTTAGTGTCATATCCTTTGAACCGTCATCTACAAATATAAATTCGAAATCAACTAAGTCTTTCATTCTATCTGAAATTTTGATTATTTCGTTATAGAACAAGGGTATAGCATCTTGCTCGTTGTAGCAAGGTACAATAATTGATAACAACCTCATTAATGCTCACCTCCTGATATTCATACAAATTACAATTTTACAGTATTGTAATTTAAAATGCAATACTATACTTGGTACGTTGCTATTTACCTTAAATTATTGTATTATTTGAAAGTAAAACATAATTTTTTGATTACATAAAACTTGAAATGGGGATGCTTAAAGTGATAAAGAAATTTTTCGATGTAAAACTTTTAAAATTTATACTTGTTGGGATTTTAAACACTGCATTTAGTGCTATTATAATGTTTTTTTTATACAATATAGCAAATTTAGGCTACTGGGGATCTTCTACTGTATCATATATACTTGCAAGCATTCTTAGTTTCTTTCTAAACAAAAACTTTACATTTAAAAATGAAGGATCTATTTTTAAAACAGCATTTAAATTTTCAGTGAATGTAGCAGTTTGCTATTTATTAGCTTACAGTATAGCAAAACCAACAATGTTACTTATAATTTCAGACACAGAATTATCTGTTAGTACTATCGAACAGATTTCTATGTTGTTTGGAATGGTGCTATTTACTTTACTGAATTACGTTGGACAAAGGTTCTTTGCTTTTAAAGAAAACTAAAAGGCTGAGTTAAATGATTTTATAGATCATTTAACTCAGCCTTTTTTTATTTAGTGAATTTTTTTATACGTTGAATCTGAATAATATAACGTCTCCGTCTTTAACTATATATTCTTTTCCTTCTAGTCTTACTAGTCCTTTTTCTTTTGCTGCGTTCATTGTTCCGTGCTCAACTAAGTCATTAAATGCTATAGTTTCTGCTCTTATGAATCCTCTTTCTATGTCAGAGTGTATCTTTCCACCAGCTTGTGGAGCTTTTGTTCCCATTTTTATAGTCCATGCTCTTATTTCTTTTGGTCCTGCTGTTAAGAATGACATAAGACCTAGTAATGCATATGAAGATTTTATAAGTTTATCAAGTCCTGATTGCTCTAGCCCTAGTGTTTCTAAGAATTCTTTCTTTTCTTCATCTGTTTCAAGTTCTGCTATTTCTGCTTCTATTTGTGCAGATACAACAACAACTTGTGCTTCTTCTGTAGCTGCGAACTCTTTTACTATCTGAACGTATTTGTTATCTTCACCTTCGTTTGCAAGATCTTCTTCTGCTACGTTAGTTACATATATAACTGGCTTTGAAGTAAGTAGAGTTAACTGATTAACAAAATTAGCTTCATCTTCTGTAAACTCCATAGTTCTTACAGATTTTCCATCTTCTAAAACTTCCATTATTCTTTGAAGTATATCAAGCTCCACTTTAAGGGCTTTGTCAGTTTTAGCACCTTTTTGAGTTTTTTGTATTCTTCTTTCTAATATTTCTATATCAGAGAATATTAACTCTAAGTTTATTGTTTCTATATCTCTAAGTGGATCTACTGAACCGTCAACGTGTACTACGTTTTCATCTTCAAAACATCTAACAACGTGAACTATAGAGTCAACTTCTCTTATGTGAGATAAGAACTTGTTTCCTAATCCTTCTCCCTTAGATGCTCCTCTAACTAACCCTGCTATATCGCAAAATTCTATAGCTGTTGGAACTACTTTTTCAGAGTTATATAACTCTCTAAGCTTGTCCAATCTTTCGTCTGGAACTGCTACAACACCTACGTTTGGGTCTATCGTGCAAAATGGATAGTTGGCTGATTCTGCTCCCGCTTGTGTTATTGCATTAAATAGTGTACTTTTACCAACGTTTGGTAATCCTACTATACCTAATTTCATAATTTTATCTTCCTTTCATATATATAATATTGTTGTAATATCGTACTAAATTATCTTAAATAGACATACCTATTAATTATACATTATATATAAATAGTGTGCAAATTTTATGTAGTTGGAGGTGGTTGTTATATTAAAAAAGATATTATTAGGATTATGTCTATGTTCTATTTTTATTTTTCAAGGTATTTTGGAAAATACATTTATAATAATATTTACTTTGGCTATGTATAAGTATATTAAGGATAAAGATACTAAAAATATTGCAGTTTGTTTTATTATTGCTTATTTTATATTAAATATAACTATTACTGGTTTTATGAGAGATAAGATAGATATAGGTAATATAGAAACTGATTTTGATGAGCCACAGGACAAAACTGCTGTTGTTTTATTATATGAAGGAGAAGATGAAACTTATCATTTAAAGGAAAGGGCAAGTGAAATATATCAAACTACTGGATATAGTTCTTACTTTGATATGATAGTTAGACTACATAAGTATAAGCAGGTTTATGAAAGTTTGGGTTCAAGTCATTTCAAACATACTAGTTATGAAATAGCAGAAGGATTAAGAAATAAGCTTGATAATGATTATATAGTTATAAATAGTTATTTATATACTAAGCCATATTTTGAAAATACCCTAGAAGATATTATAAGTAAAGGATACAAAGACATTGTTATATGTCCTATGTTTATAACTGAAGGAACTGATTATAAGGTATTTAAAAATAGGTTGGATAAAATGGAAGTTTCAAGATATGAAGTTAATGTTAAAACTACAGATGTTTTTTATAAGTCTAATACTTTGGCAAAAGGGTATAAAGATGAAGTATTAAAAAATATAAGAGATAAAGATATGGATGTCGGTGTTTTGTTAGTTGGTCTTAATAATGAAAATAACTTAGAACAAGACGTACTTTTTAGAGAAAAAATTAAAGAATATATATTAAATGAAAAAAAAGATAATATTCAAATAAAGTTACCTCTTTTAGAAAATAATAAAAAGGATATAATAAAGTCAGGGGAAGAATTGTTAGAATATGGAATTGATGCTTTGTATCTTGTTATGCCAACATCAACTATAGAAACTTCATATATTAGGTATTTAGCTGAACATGTCTTACAAAAAATCAATACTAGTTACACTAAGTTTTATTACATAGGACCTTTAAATGAGGAACACATTATAATTGAAGAATTATATACTAAAATAACTTTATTAAAGTAGGAGGCAAATATGAATAGTGTTGAAAGAATAAATTTAGGTGAAGGTTTGAACCTAACTTTAGTAAACACTGATAAGTTCAAAACTAATGTTGTCAGTGTTTATGTTCAAAGAGTTTTAGATAAAGATGAAGTTAGTAAAAATGCATTACTTCCTAATGTTATAACTAGTGGTAGTAAAAACTATCCAAGTTCAAGGGAAATATCTAATAAGTCGGATAGTTTATATGGTTCATCTCTTTATAGTGATATATCTAAAAGAGGTGAAAGACAAATACTTATGTTCAAACTTATAACTACTAATGAAAAGTATTTAGATGAGCCTATATTTGAAGAAGCTATAGATTTCTTAAATGAGGTTATAAACAATCCATTAGTAGAAAATGGTGGATTTAAAAAAGAGTATTTTGAACTAGAGAGAAATAATCTAAAGGATAGAATAAAAGGTAGAATAAACGACAAAGGTAGATATGCCCTTGAGAGATGTTTTGAAGAAATGTGCAAAAATGAAAGATTTAGTTTGTATGAATATGGTTATGAAGAAGATTTGGATAATATTGACCCAGTAGAACTATATAATCATTATAAAGATATTCTTAAGTCTTCGCCTATAGATATAGTTGTAGCTGGTGAATTTGACAAAGATAAAATAGTAAATACTATAAAAAATAAATTTAATTTTGAAAGAAAAAATATAAAAGAAGTTCCTAGAGAAGAAATAGGTAAGAATGTATCTGCTGTAAAAAATATCGTAGATAAAATGGATGTAACTCAAGGAAAGCTTGCTATGGGTTATAGAACACATATAGATTTCAAAGATGCAGATAATTATTATCCACTTATGGTGTATTCAAGTATATTAGGTGGAGGACCTCACTCTAAGTTGTTCTTAAATGTTAGAGAAAAAGAAAGTTTATGTTATTATGTTTATTCATCTATAGAAAAATACAAAGGTATTATGTATATAGCTTCTGGTGTTGAATTTGATAAATATGACAAAACTGTTTCTGTAATACAAGAACAATTAGAGAAGATACAAGATGGTAAAGTAAGTGATGAGGAAATAAGAAATAGTAAAAACTCAATGATAAACTCTCTAAGATCTGTTGCTGATAGTATAGGTGGATTGGGAGATTTCTATTTTGCTCAATCTATAGGTAATTCTAATGAGACTTTGGAGACTATGATAGAAAAAATAGAAAAAGTTAATATAGATGACGTTGTTAGGGTTTCAAAAAATATAGAATTAGACACTGTTTATTTCTTAAGAAACTAAATGGAGGGTAATATATGGAGAAGATAGTAAACGATATACTTAAAGAAGAAGTATATTATGAAAAATTAGATAATGGCCTTGATGTTTACTTCATGCCTAAAAAAGGATTTACTAAAAAGTATGCTATGTTTGCAACTAACTATGGGTCAAATGAGCTTGAGTTTGTGCCAATTGGCGAAAATGAAAAATTTAGGGTTAACGAAGGTATTGCCCACTTTTTAGAACATAAAATGTTTGAACAGCCTGGTGGAGGAAATGCCTTTGATAGATTTAGTGAACTTGGAGCTAGCGCAAATGCATTTACTAACTTTACAGCAACTGCTTATTTATTTTCTGCTACGCAAAACTTTTATGAATCACTAGAACATTTAATAGATTATGTTCAAACACCTTATTTCACAGAAGAAAATGTTGAAAAGGAAAAGGGTATAATAGCACAGGAAATAAATATGTACGACGATGATCCTGACTGGAATGTATACTTTAATACATTAAAAGCTATGTACGTAAATTATCCAGTTAGAATAGATATAGCAGGAACAGTAGAAAGTATCTACAAAATAACCCATGAAGAGCTATATAAATGCTATAATACATTTTATCACCCGGGAAATATGGTGTTATTTGTAGTCGGAGATTTAGAATACGACAAAGTTATGGATGTTGTGAGAAAAACTGTGAAAAATGGCGCTGAAAAAATGACACATGAAATAAAAAGATTTTATCCAGAAGAGCCAAAGAAGATAAATCAAAAAGAAATAGTTGCACATTTCCCAATATCTATACCTATGTTTAATATAGGATATAAGGATATGAATGTAGGGCTTAAAGGCAAAGAATTACTTAGAAAAGAATTAGCTACTGAAATACTTTTAGATATGTTGTTTAAAAGAGGTAGTGAATTGTATGAAAAGATGTATTTAGATGGTACTATAAATGAAAATTTCGGTGCTGGATATACTTCTCAAATAGATTATGCTCATACTTTAATAGGTGGAGAATCAAAAGATCCACAGAAGGTTAGAAATACTATAACTGAGTATATAGAAAAGTACAAAAAAGAAGGTTTAAAGATAGAAGACTTTGACAGAATAAAGAAAAAGAAAATAGGAAACTTTTTAAAGTATTTTGATTCTGTTGAGTTTATAGCTAATAACTTTATATCTTATAAGTTTAAGGAAATAAATTTAATAGATTATTTAGAAGAATTAAAAGCTGTAAAGTTTGAAGAAGTAGAAAATAGACTTAAGGAACACTTCAATGAAGAATTTGCTGTTATGTCTATAGTACAACCTAAATAATTATATGAAACTCATGGAGTAGGTAAACTATTTCATGAGTTTTTTTCGTTTGAACTTTATTAGACATATTGCAACAAAGGGATTGTGGCATTTATGTAGAAATTAAATAGTCGGAAATATAACAAATTAAAGGGGGATAATATGAAGAAATCAAAAAAGGTTATTGTTATATCACTTGTAATAGGTGTTATAGCGGTGGGATTTGGAGCTAAAAAGGGGTTAGAAATTTATACAAGTGAAAAGGAGTTTAAGACATTAGTTCAAAATGGAAATGGTCTTTTAAAAGAAGAAAAATATAGTGAAGCTATAGAAATTTTTGAAAAGGCCATGAAAATAAAAGAAGATCCAGAGATAAAAAAAGCTATTAAACTAGCTAAACAAGATTTAGAAGAAGAAAAGCTATTAAATGAAGTAGCTAAACTAGAAAGTGAAGAAAAAATAGAAGAGGCTATGAACTTACTTAAGAACTCAAATGACAGCGAAAAATTACAAGCTAGATTGGGCGAATTAAAAACTAAACAAATAGATAATCTTATGAAATCATACAATGAATCATATAAAAAGAAAGATTATAAAGCTGCAATTGCTGTGTTAGATAATATTTCTAAAATAGACCCAGATAATAAGGAAGTAAAAGGGTTAAAAGAAAAGTGTAATGTTGAAATAGAAAAAAATAAAATGATTTCAGCAGACGAAGCCATGGCCAAAATTACTAATTATGGAAAAGGAGAAATGTACTATGTATATGCGCCAAATCCTACTTATCTTCCAGCAAATGTAAGAAATAATTATTATATATTTGAACCATATATTGCTGAAATTGATGAACCAGCAGGTGATGTTTTAAATGGTGTGAATAAATACACTGGAGATATTGTAAGTATTGGAGTAGATGGTTCTATATATTAATAATAAATATATAAGATAATAAATTGGGGGATTATATAGTGAGAAAAAAGTTATTGTTTGTATTATGTATAGTTTTAATGGGAGTAAATTTATTTACTGCTGGTTGTACCACTAATAAATTGACTTTAGAAGATGTTGAAAGTGTATGGGCACTTGAAGATGAAGAACATGGAGTTATGTACATAGATTTAGATCCAGATGGTTATTTGGAGTTTGTAAATACTGCTGATATAGTAGATATTATAGATTCAACTGAGAATACAATAAAATTAAAAACTAGAGATAGTAATTTAGAAATAGAAATTACGTTAGATGATAAAGAAAGCACAAAATTTAAGATAGGTGAATATATTTATGAAGGAAAAAAATCAACTAGAGAGGATATGGATTCTTATATAGCAAATAAGAATGACGATGTTAATACTAATTATTTTGTAAGTGTTATAGAGGGCAATTTTATAAAAGCAAATGTTAAAGAAATTATAAGTAAGTTAGAAGAAAAAGCAAAAGAACAGGAAGCTGTAAATACCACTGAGAATACAAGTGAAGATTCTAAGGTTGCAAAAGAGTTTACACCTGAGATGGCGGAACAATATGCTTCAAAGTATTTTGGAAATAGAGAAGACTATATATTTTCATGGCGTACTGAGACTCCAGAAGTATTCAACGGGAAAAAATATCATTTAGTTAAAGTAAATTATGACTTTCCTACGAGTCCAGAAGAACCAGGCGCAGGTACTTCTGGTCCAACTTATTGGGTAGGGGAAAATGGTATAGTTTATGAAGATGATGGAGTAATTCCAACATTAACACCGGCAAAAGTAGATTAAATAAAAAATGGAGCCTTATGGCTCCATTTTTTTTGTTACTATTTGTCAATTATACAATATAATTGCGACGAGTTATATCAAGGATTTAAAGGTAATTAATAGAATAAATATAGTATATGAAATAAAAGATATAATTTATTGTTATTATGATATGTATTAGGGGGATAAATATGATAAAAAGAAAATCATTAGCAATTATTATGGCTATATCCATAATTTTTTCTTTAAAAGTTAATACAATATTTGGAGTAGATGATAGTAATATAGAAACACCTGTAAACGTTATAAGTGAAACAGAAAATACAGAACCTTTAGACACGACACCACCAAATATAGAGGTAATAAATCCAATAAGTGATAACTATGTAATGGTAAGTGGAAAAACTGAGCCAGGTATAAATGTTACAGTACAAATAGATAAAGATGAATACAAAGGAATTACAGATAAAAATGGTCGTTTCAATATAAGTATAAAAACTAAAAGAAAAGCAGGAACTATGGCAAGAGTAATTATTAAAGATTTAGCTGGAAATATCTCTTACAAAGATATGACAGTAATAGCTAAACTAGAGACAAGAAAAGCTAATAGAAATATATCTTTAGTTTCAGGAAGGAAAAAAGTAACTATACCTAAAGGTACAAGTATTGCTGTACAAGATTTAGTAGGTGATAAATGTTTAGTTACTTATAAAGGTATAACAGGATATATCAATAGTAGATATTTACAAAGTGGACTAGACTACTCTAAATTCAATTCAAATATAGATGCTTTTGTGAATGAAAATAACATAAAAAGTGATACAAAATATATGGTAGTAACATCACTACAGAAAAAAGAAACATATGTGTTTCAAGGTAGTGTAGGAAACTGGAAGAGAATAAATACTTGGAAGTGTACTATAGGAAAACCGTCTAGTCCAACTATCACTGGAGAATATGAAGTAGGTATTAGGGGAAGAAGTTTTGGTCAAGACAAAGGATATCAATGTAAGTGGTTTACTCAAATATCAGGAAATTATTTGTATCATTCTATAGTATATAATAAGGCCGGAACTCGTATAACAGATGGTAGGTTAGGAGCTTCTTTGAGTAAAGGTTGTATAAGACTTGCTACAGAAAATGCAAAGTGGATATATGACAATGTATCTAAAAATACTAAAGTAATAATAAAATAAAATATTTAAATAAGAAATAAGAGGTTATTAAGTTATAACCTCTTATTTTTTTATTGTTATAAATATGGTATTATTTACTTATATTAATATTCGAGAATAAATTACAAAATATATAAAATTTATACAATTAAAGTTATGAAAGGGGCACTTTATGATAGATGTACATTGTCATATACTTCCAGAGATAGATGATGGATCAAGAACACTAGAAGAATCTATACATATGGCGAAGATAGCAAGTGAAGAAGGCATAAAAAAGATCATAAGTACTTCTCATTATCATCCAGATTCTAAATTTATTATGGGGAAAGAATTAGGATATAGAGTAGAAAAAATTAATGAAATATTAAAAGAAAATAATATAGATCTAGAAGTTTATATAGGAAATGAAATTTACTATACTACTGATTTATTAAGTAGATTAGATGAACTTGATTTTTATTCATTAAATAACAGTAGATACATATTAATTGAGTTTTCACCTATAAAGTTTCCAGATAACTTAACCGATATTATATATGAGTTAAAATTAAAAGGGTATGTACCGGTACTAGCTCATATTGAAAGATATAAGAATATAATTGAAAATCCAAATTTGGTTTATGATTGTATAAATGAAGGTGCATTAATACAGGTCAATGCAAGTAGTATAGTAGGTAAAAATGGCAAAGAAATTAAGAAATTATGTGATATCTTGTTAGAAAATGATATGATTCATTTTGTAGGCACTGATGCTCATGGAAGTGATAAAAGAAGACCATTGATAAAAGATGCTTATTATTATGCTGAAAAGAAAATAGGAATAAGAAAAGCTAAGAAAATATTTTACAGTAATCCTGAAAATATGCTAAATAATGATGAAATAACTATAAATGAACCTGAAAAATACAGGAAAAAAGGGATATTAAGTAGAATTTTTAACAAAGGTTAATATATAATATATAATATATTGTTAAATTACGGTAAAACTAGGGGGTTATGATGAATAGAAAAAAGCTAATATCAGCTATAGGAGTAAGTATAGTTGGTATAACTATGAACTATGCAGATGTACATGGTGAATCAAAAATGGCAAAGGTAAATGCAAGTTCACTTAATTTTAGAACAGGTCCAGGTACAACATATAAATCGATAACTGGTATAAAGCAGGGGACAATAGTTGAAGTATTAGAATATACAGGTGATTGGGCAAAAATAAAATACAACAATATAATAGGATATGTATCTAAAACATATTTAACTGAAATAAATAATGCTAGTCCTACTCAACCTACTAATCCTAGCACTGTTACAAAGATGATTGTAACTGCTAGTAGCTTAAACGTAAGATCAGGAGCTGGGACTACTTATAAAACTGTAGGAAGCGTAGTAAAAGGAAAAGAAGTAGAAGTAGTTGAAAAACTAAGTAACGGATGGTGTAAGATAAAATACGGAAGTGGATATGGATATGTAAGTGTAGATTATTTAAAGGTACAAACTACAGTACCAGCTCCAGTACCAACACCAAAGCCTCCGGTTCAAGAACCTACACCAGTACCACAACCTAGTACAGTTATAAAAATGAATGTAACTGCTAATAGCTTAAATGTAAGAGCAGGAGCTGGAACTAGTTATAAAGCTATAGGAAGTTTAGTTAAGGGGAAAGAAGTAGAGGTAGTTGAAAAACTAAGTAATGGATGGTGTAAGATAAAATATGGAAGTGGATATGGATATGTAAGTGTAGATTATTTAAAGGCACAAACTTCAGTACCAACACCACAACCTGAACCAAAGCCACCTGTTCAAGAGCCAGCTCCAACACCACAACCAGATACAGTTATAAAAATGAATGTAACTGCTAGTAGCTTAAATGTAAGATCAGGTCCTGGGGTTAGTAGTAGTATTGTAGGGAGTTTAGTTAAAGACAAAGAAGTAGAGGTAGTTGAAAAGTTAAGCAATGGATGGTGCAAGATAAAATACGGAAGTGGATATGGATATGTAAGTGTAGATTATTTAAAGGCACAAACTACAGCTCCTAGTCCTACTCCAGATTCTGGAAGCGTTGTAGATAGTGAAAAGGTTGAGGTAAAGTATGTTAATTCAACTACTTTAAATATAAGAGATAATCCTTCTGGAATAGTATTAGGGGTTTTTGTATATGGAGACAAGGTAGAAGTTATTGAAAAATTAAGTAATGGATGGTCTAAAATAAAATATAATAAAAGTTATGCTTATGTATATAGTACTTATTTATCTAATGAAGTTGGACAAAGACCACTTCCAGTACCTATAGCTACTCCAGTTATAGCTAATCCTGGAGAAAATGATAAACCTACTATAGCTGTTGATATAGGGCATAATGTTAAGTATAATACTGGAGCAGTATATGGTGTATATAAAGAAGATTATCTAACTAAGATAGTTGGTGAGAAGGTGATATACAAGCTAAGAAGTATGGGATATCATGTAATAGAAACTCTTCCTAAATCAGCAACTAGTAGTACAGATGCACTAAAGCAAAGAACTGACATTGCTAAATTAAATAAATCTGATATATTTGTATCTATACATTTTAATATAGGCAAGGGTAATGGTACTGAAGTATTTTATTCAAGTGAAGGCAATGCAAAAACTATTGGATCAAATATAGCAAGTAATATATCTGCCCTAGGATTTAAAAATAGAGGAGTTAAGTACGGAGAATATTTAACAAATCAACAAAATGGATTGTATGTATTAAATCAAACAAACACACCGGCTGTATTAGTAGAAGGATTCTTCTTAGATTCTTCTGATATGGATATATTTATTAATATGGGTCCATCTGGCTATGATAAAATAGCTGATGCCATAGTAAATGGTTTAATAAGATAGAAAATTGGACAATTATAATGTTATAATAAAAACTAGGCTATAATACTAAGGTCTAGTTTTTTATTTTGGAGGTGTCTTTATGGACAGAATAGCTTTTAGTATATTTGGTATAGACGTAATGTGGTATGGAATATTAATGGCAACAGGTATGATAGTAGCCACTATTATAGGTCTAAGAGAAGCAAAGAGACTAAATATAAGTGAAGACGATATACTTAATATAGTTCTCGTTGGTATACCAGCAGGGATAATAGGTGCAAGATTGTATTATGTTATTTTTGAATGGGATTATTATGGAGCAAATCCATCTCAAATACTTAATTTTAGAGGTGGAGGAATGGCAATACACGGAGCCTTAATAGGTGGATTTTTAGCTGGATACATATATTGTAGAATAAAAAAGTTAAATTTCTTAAAAATGGCAGATACATTAGTTTTAGGTATACCTTTAGCACAAGCTATAGGTAGATGGGGAAACTTTTTAAATAAAGAAGCTCATGGTGGTCCTACAAATTTACCTTGGGGCATAATTGTAGATGGTCAAAAAGTTCATCCAACATTTTTATATGAATCTATATGGAATGTAGGAGTATTTACATTTTTAATGTTATTTAGAAAAAACAAAAAATATGAAGGTGAAGTTACTGTATTATATATAATAGCTTATTCAATAGGTAGATTCTTTGTAGAAGGACTTAGAACTGACAGTTTAATGTTAGGTCCGCTTAGAATGGCACAGGTTATAAGCTTAGTTGGAATAATAGCTGCATTAATAATTCATGTATATTTTACTAAGAAATCTAAAAACATAATAGATAAAGACATAAATGAAAAATAAGGAGAGTTAATATGGAATTTCATCACGTATCGGTACTTTTAAATGAATGTATAGATAATTTAAATATAAAGCCAGACGGTGTATATGTGGATTGTACTTTAGGTGGTGCAGGTCACTCAAAGGAAATAGTAAAAAAACTTGGACCTAATGGACTTTTGGTATGCTTTGATCAAGATATTAATGCTATAAATACTGCAAAAGAAAGACTTGGTGAGTACTCTGATAGAGTAAAACTTGTCCATAGAAACTTTGTTCATCTAAAAGAAGAATTAGAAAAGTTAGGTATTAACAAAATAGATGGTGTTTTGGCAGATTTGGGAGTTTCATCTCATCAACTTGATGAAGCTGAAAGAGGATTTTCATATATGCAAGATGCTCCTCTTGATATGAGAATGGATATAAGAAGTTCATTATCTGCATATGAAGTTGTAAATGAGTATGATGAAAGAGACCTTGCTAGAATAATAAGAGATTACGGTGAAGATAACTGGGCTAAGCGTATAGCTCAATTTATTGTACAAGAAAGAAATGAAAAACCTATAGAAACTACTGGTGAACTTGTTGAGGTAATAAAAAAGGCTATACCTAAAAAAGCTAGAATAGATGGGCCTCATCCAGCTAAGAGAACTTTTCAAGCTATAAGGATAGAAGTAAATAACGAGCTTGGAATAATAAACAAGATGATAGAGGATGCAACTTCTATAATGAATCCTGGTGGGAGAATATGTATAATAACTTTCCATTCGCTGGAAGACAGAATAGTTAAAAATGCATATAAGGATTTAGCTATTGATTGTATATGCCCATCAGAACTTCCTATATGTCAATGTGATAAAGAATCTCTTTTAAAAGTTATAAGTAGAAAACCTATACTTCCATCGGATGAAGAAATAGAAGTAAATCCAAGATCAAGAAGTGCAAAGTTAAGGGTAGCAGAGAGAATATAGGGAAATTAGTCGATTTTTGTTTACAATAAGTTAGAAAAGCGATAAAATTTAAATTAGAATTAAAATTCGATAAAGGCAAATCTAGGGAAACTTAGAGACGCAAAGCTATAGGAGCTAATGTTATACTTATATAATAAGTGTAACTATGCTAGCCAGTTGCCGAAGAAAGTGCGGCTAATGAGTTTTGATTCGCAAGTACATTAAAGATACAGGAGGTAACTTGTGAAAAACATTATATCCCATTCAGATCCTAAGTCGCCTATATCAGAAGCTTATAGAAGTATAAGAACTAGTATAGAGTTTAGTAATATAGATAAAAATGTAAAAACTATAGTTGTAACTAGTTCAATGCAAGGTGAAGGAAAAAGTACTACAGCATGTAATTTAGCAGTATCTTTTGCAAACTTAGGAAAGAAAATTTTATTAATAGACTGTGATTTAAGAAGACCAAGTATTCATAAACAATTTGGAATTACTAATATATACGGTTTGACTGATGTTATTTTAAGCTATAAAACCTTTGATCAATGTATTCAAAGAACTGATATAGAAAATTTGGATATAGTTGCATCTGGTCAAATACCACCTAATCCATCTGAAATGCTAAGCTCTAATAAAATGAGAAATTTAGTTAATAGTTTCAAGGATAATTATGATTATATTATATTAGATACTCCACCAGTTGGAATAGTAACTGATGCAGCTGTGTTATCTAGTTATTGCGATGGAGTAATAATGGTATGTGCTTCTGGAGAAGTTGATATAGAAATGGCTAAAATAGCTAAAGAACGTTTAGATAAAGTTAATGCTAAAATACTTGGAGCTGTTCTTAATAAAATGGTAATAGATAAGAAGAGTTATGCAAACTACTATTATTACGGTGAAGATATATCAAAGAAAAAACGTAGAAGAAAATAATAAAAACTCCTTAAATCATATTGAATATGAATTAAGGAGTTTCTTTATGTTGCTATATTATTTTTTTCTTACAAACCATGCAAATGCTCCTATAAGGGCTGCAGATACTGTAGATACAGCAGCTATAGCTTTTGTTTTGTAGTTAGAAGCAGTTTCAACACTTTTTTCTTCATTTTTGAAAGCAACAGCATCTACCGCTGTGTCTATAGTGAAGGTTCTTGTTTCTTCGCTTTTATTTCCATCTTCGTCCTCTGCTATAATAGTAAGTGTATAAGAGCCTGGTTCAACTATAGTATCACCAACTTTATACTCTTTACCATTAACAAGGATTGTATACTTTACAGCATCTATAAATTTAATATCTAAAGTTACAGGGCTATTATATTTTTTATTGTTTTCTATGGTTAAAACTTCTATTTCAGGTTTTGATAAATTAACTTTAAATCTAAATTGTTCTTCAGATATATTACCGGCTTTATCAGTAGCTTTTACATAAAGGATATAGGCTCCATCTTTATCTATTATTTCACCTGAGTAGTCTAAGTTATTTAGAAGTATAGTTAAAAGGGCTTCAGGATCATCCCACTTTATAAGTGGTTTTATTTTACCTTCAGTATATGTTTGATTATTTTTTATACCAGTAATTGTTATTACAGGTTTTGTTTTATCTACTACAAATGATATAATTATTTCTTGAATATTACCAGCGTCATCTTCAGCTTTTACTACTAAGTTGTATTTACCTTCTTTTTCTATAACAGTATCTGTAGTATAAGGTTTGCCATTAAGAGTCATAGTTAGCTTAGCAGTATCATCATCTATACTTATACTTGGTTTAATTTCTTTGTTAGAGTAGTGGCCATCTTTTATACCTTCTATAGTTATTTTAGGAATTCCTGTATCTACAATTACATCAAAATCAAAAGTAGAGTCATTTCCAGCCTTATCAATAGCTGTAATTACTACTGAATAACTATCATCTGAATTAAATGTATAACTATCTCTAGATGTAGAAGAGGAGCCGTTAGAAGGTTTTATTATTGTCTGTATATTTAAATCTTTTAATTCACTTAATTTATCTTCAATCTCTGCTGTAATTGTTTTACTATCTTTAGAATTTAAATATATTTTGCTTCCTTTAGAAATAGTTTTGTTTCCTGCTTTTACAGATTTAATATCTGGAGCACTTCTATCAATAGCAAAGTTAAGATTACTTGTAAATTTAGTTCTATCAGATATATTAGATATAATATAAGATTTATTAGATATATCTTTTCTTGTAGCCTTATCTCCAACAGATATAGATAAGTCATATATATTCTCAATATATATAGGCTCTTTAAAAGTTACCTCCATACCATAACCAGAAACAAGTGGTTTAGTATCATATTCAATAGATTTTCCATTCAAAACAAATGATAAGTCCTCTGGTGTTGTTGTAACATCTTTTATTGTTATAACAGGGGTTACTTTATCAACCTTTTTATGACCAACATTTAAAGCACCACTATTAAAATCATTTTTATGTTTTTTATTAACATCATTATTACTATTAGTATCAACACCTAAGCTACTTACTTTTATGTCTACTACTGGTTTAGATGTATCTATAGTAATATAATTTGTAACAGGCTCTGCTGTATTTCCAGCCGTATCAACTGCTGTAACTTCTATTTTATATATACCTTCCGATTGCATAGAAAGAGGTAAATCGAAATTTAACTCACTTGCTAATTTAGTTTTATTTAAAACTTCTTTTCCATTATGGGTTATATTTAAAGTTACTGTATCTAATGTCGCTTTATCTATAGTATCATGTATCTTATCGTAAACATTAATTACTCCTGGATTTGACTTACTAGTATTTACAGAAAGCTGTTTTGGTATATCTGCAAATAGATTATCCTTTAAATCTATTTCAGGAGCTTTTGAATCTATATAGAAAGTAAATTTTTTATTGTTAATTGTTTTATTAGAGAAATTGGAAGTAACAGATATATCTATAGTATACTTTCCATCCTCTAATTTGTAATCTTTGATTGAATCTGAAGAAAGCCTATAAGATTTTAAATTTTCATCCCATTGGAAATGACTTTTATCTAGGGAAATGCTATTTGTATAAGCTCCTTCGCGTGAGATGATAGCAGTTATTGTATCAACTTCTTTAACACCTGTATCTTCTATATTAATACCAAATTTTAATTCCTTTTTAGCACTACTATATATACCACCATCTTCTACAGATTCTAAGCTTATATCTAGTGGTTTTGAATCATAGTAAAAAATTGTATTTGTTAGATTACTATTTTTGGCTTTGATATAATATTCATAGAAGTAATTATAATCATCTTTGAGTATTGAATCTGTTGAAATACCATCTATTATATTTAGTTCTTGTATAGAAACAGGTTCATCAGTATCAGTTTGCTTAGTTACCTTATGAAGAGTAAACCATTCAGAATACTTAAATTGGAAAGTTTCAGATAAAGATAATAAATATGTAGAAACAAGTTCTGATAAGTTTTTCCAACCATCTATAGTTGCATCATAAAAACTTAAATTAGCTTTATCAACTGTCAAATCTTCATTATTTCTTATAACAGAATATGTTTCTGGTTCACTTTCATTGCTACTATGGTCTACAGCAATAACTGTAACTGTTTTTGTAGCTAATGTATCAGTATTATCAAAAGGTATTTCTATTGTACCATCAGTGCTTGTTTTTATACCTTCTCCATAATTTATTTTATAGTGTTTTATCATATCTGAATTATCAGTAGCGCTAAAATTTAAGATAGCTTTGTTTGAATTACGTTCTACATATAACTTGTTAGTAGTTTTATCGTGATAACTAATAAAATCTTTCGGGGTTACAGTTATATTTGTTGGTGATATATCATCTTTATGCAATTCATATACTTTTGTTTCACTTTCATTATTACTAAAGTCTACAGCAGTAACTTTAATTATTTTAATTTCTTCTTTTATAGAAGAATTAAAAGGTATTGTAATCTTACCATCATATGTTACTGGAGCATTATCATCTTCCTGTATTATATAATGTTTTATCTTTTTTAAATTATTATCAGTCGTTTCTTTATCATCTTCTGCATCAAAAGCTAGATCAATAGAATGAGTATTATTTTGAAGATATAAACCATATCTAACAGATGATTGGCCGGTAGCTTCGTCTATATAAGAAATCTCTTTTTTATGATTAATTTTGTCATTATTAATTAAATTTATATTCTTTGGTAATTTAGTATCTTTACAAAATGTATATGAGAACTGAATTTCATTTTTGTTTTCATCCTTTATTCCAGTAAAAGAAATTGTATTTAATATATTCATATTTTTGATATTTTTTATCAACAAAGCATACTGATTATTAGTATTAGGAATTTTATTTATGTCATATTCAAAGTCACCATCTTTAGATATAAGATTATTTTTATTTTCTATAAATTCTTCAAAGTTTGCTACATCTGTTAACGTTAATATTAATTCTATTGCGTCAGTATCCTTTTGTATATAATGAATATCTCCACTCTGAGAAACTGTAGTTGGAGAATCAATTTTTACTTGTGGCATCTCAGTATCTTTATAAAAATCAAATGTAGTTGGGGTTGTATTACCATATATATCAGAGAGTGTAACTGTAATAGTATTTTTTATATTTTCATAATCTTGCTTTGGAGTTATCTCAATTGCATATTTGCCATTATTACTTGAAACTATCTTATGCGTAAATCCAGTACCTGTAATATCAATCTTATTAGTATCATCGGTATCAAGCTCTAATTTAAAATTAGAAACAGATTTATTTAAATAGAGTACTTTATCTCTAATATTCGTTTTATTAGCATCTAACTCAATTGCAGACAAATTCTTTACTTGAGGTGGAGTATCTTTATAAAAATCGAATGTTTTTATAGTTTGATTACCTGCTAAGTCAGATAGGGTAATTGTAGCTGTATTTTTTATATTTTGAGAATTTTGATTTGGAGTTATTTTTATTATATATTTACCATTAGTACTTGAAACTATCTCATGAGTAAACCCACTACCTGTAATATCGATATTGTCAGCATCAGAAGTATCAAATTCTAATTTAAAATCAGAAATAGAACCATTTAAATATAGTACTTTTTCTGTATTATCAAATTTTAGATTCTCATTACTAGCTAAACCAACTACAGATAAGTCAGTTGATGTAGGCGATATAGTATCTCTATGAAAAATAATATCTTTAGGAGGTGCTAAAATAATACCATCAGAATTTTTAAACGTTATATTGGATTTATGACTAACATTATTTTTAATGTTTTTAAATGTTAATTTGATTTTGCCATCTTCGGAAGTTTTATCACAAGTAAATGTTTCCTCACTTTGTCCAGATACATAAATTTCACCTAAGTCTATATCTTGGGAAGATGCATTTAGATAAAAATCTAAAGTATTTGAATTTGTATAGTATACATCATTAACAGGAGTAACATTTCCTACGATAGTTATATCTTCTTTATTTAAATTAATAACTGTATATGTTTTAGATTCACTTCTCTTATCAAAAGAGTCAATAGCAGTTACTGTAATTTCTTTTGTTTCAGATTCGATTTCAGAATTATTAAAATTTAAATCTATTTTCCCATCTAAACTTATTTTTCCTTCTTCCTCGATTACCCCGTCTTTTTCTATTTTATATTCATATTCTTTTATCTTTGCATCGTCAGCTTCAAACTGTAACTTATGATTTGGAGCACCATGCTTAATATATATTTCATTTTTAACTTTATCGTTATAACTAATATTTTCGTCGTTATCAACAACCCTTATATTTTTTGGAGCTTCTGTATCCTGATGAAAAGTAATATTTTTAGAAGCTAAAACAGTTCCACTAGAATCTTTAAATGTGATAGTTGTTATATGATTAGTGTTTTCCTTAGTAACAGTAAAAGTTATTTTGTTATTGTCAGGAGATGTAATAGCCTTGAATGTTTCGTCGCTTTGCCCAGATATTTCAATTTTATCTACAGATATATTTGAAGAAGTATTAACTTTGAATTCTAAAGTATCTAAATTTGTATAGTATATACCTTTATCATTTGGAGTAACATTTACCCCCTCGATAGATATTAAAGATTGATCTTGAGTCTGATCTGTGGATATAATTTCTTCAGTTTGACCAGGTTTATTTTCTTCTGCATAAACTTTTAGCTGATTTATACCATCAGATGCACTGCCGCCAAATATCATAACTGATGCTACTAGTGCTATAACACGCTTTCTTTTTAACATTGATATCCCCCTTGATATAGATTTAAATTTTCAATAAATTGATTAGAAAATAATACCAATAAAATTATAGTCAAATGAAATGAAAAAGTATACAAATTTCCTTCGACAATATTAGTAATATTAAAAATATTAAAAACTTATTATATAATACCAATATTATTAATATTGTTAATATTGTAATTGAATGGTAAAATTATCTAGAAAATTTAAAAATTTTTACTAGAAAGGAGATTTAACGTGATAAAAGAATTTAAAGGATTAGAGATAGACATAGATAATATAAAGCATGGAAAGAAGTGTAACATATTAACATTTAATGAATCTATGTTTAATGAAAATCAATGTAATGCAGTATCTAAGCAACATGATAAAATAGGATTTCTAAATTGTAGCTTTAAATTTAAAAATAACAATGTGGATATTTATTACAATACAACTGGTTTAATAAGTATAAACGAATATTTGTATCAAAATAATATGATAACTGAAACTGAGTTTATAGGTATACTAAAAACTATTTGCCAATCTATAAAATCCTGCTCAAATTTCATTTATTTTTCAGAAACAAATTTTGCTTTAGATGGAGATTTAATATACATAGATACTAAAGATAAAAGTATATATATGACATACGTACCTACTAATAAGCCTATAACTGATAATGTAATAAATGATTTTAAATGGATAATAGTAGATTGGATTACTAATAGACTTAAAATTAAAATTGGAGAGAAAAACTTTACTCAAGGAATATTAGAAGAGTTAAGAGATAGTTATCTAGATGTAGATAAGTTTTTAAAATTCTTAAGTTATAGTATAGAGGATAAAGTTGTAAAGGGATGTAATGAAAATAATAAATATAATCAAAAATATATAAACGAATCTATAAATATTGAAAGTGCAAATCAACGTAGTCATAGCCAACCTGTTAATAGCCAACCTGTTAAACATATACCAAGAGCGAATATAGAAAATCATAAGGAAAAAAAAGGATTTAAAAAAATATTTAGCAACCTACTTTTTTCTAAAAATGATGATAAAAAATTAGATAAAAGAAAAGCAAATTTTAATAAAAAAAACATAGTAAGTGAAAATGCATATGATGATAACTATGATACTGTAATGTTAGAAGAGGAACAAGATACACGAATAGGGTATTTAGTAGGTAAATCGCATGAAAATGCAGAAAAAATACAAATAAATAAAAGCGAATTTATCATAGGAAGGCTAAAAGAATCTGTTGATTATGATATAGCTAATAGAGCTATTGGAAAGGTACATGCAAAATTTATTATAAAAGATGATAAATTTTATTTAGTAGATTTAGAAAGTAAAAACGGTACTTACTTAAATAACATAAGATTAAAGCCTATGACTATGTATGAAATTAAAGATAATTCAACTATTACATTTGCAAATAGCCAGTATATATTTAAAATAGTGGCTTCAGGAGTATATTATGAATAGTCTAAAACTTAATATAGGAGCTAAAACTGATGTAGGGAATGTAAAAAAGGTAAATCAAGATGCTTTTTTATGTAAAGTAGGAAGTTTTGGTGAAAATGAATTTGGATTATTTGTTGTATGTGATGGATTAGGAGGATTATCATATGGAGAAGTGGCTAGTAGTAGAGTCATAAAATATTTCAATGAATGGTGGCATAACGAATTAAAAGAAATAATAAATAATTATTATGATGAAGGAACAATTAAAAAGTCTATAGAAAATATAATAATTAAATCTAATAATGAGATAATTAACTTTTCTAAGCAAAATAATACAAAAATAGGCACAACAGTATCGGTACTTTTTATAATAGATCAAAAGTATTATATATTGCACATAGGGGATAGCAGAGTATATAAAATAGATAAAAAGGTTCAAAAACTTACAGAAGACCATACTTATTATGAGTTGCTAAGAAAGCAAGGAAAAATTTCAGAATTGGCAAATATCAAAAAAAATGTATTGGTTCAATGTGTAGGAGTTAAGGAAGAGCTAGACATTTACTTCAATAAGGGAAATATAGAGAGTAGTTGTACATTTATAGTATGTAGTGATGGCTTTTATAATAAGATGGATGAGAAAAAGGTAGAAAAGTTTTTCAAAAGTAAAAATTTAACATCAAGTGTAATCCAAGAATATTGTGATGATTTAGTAGATGAGGTCAAAAAAGGTGGAGAAAGAGATAATATAACGCTGCTTACTATTAAAGTAGATTTAGACAAAGAAAGTGTTTTTAGGAAGCTGAAGAGTACTTTAACAGGGGGTAAATAATATAGTGATAGATTTTGTAGGAAAAACCATAGAGAATAAATATACAATAAGAGAACGTCTTGGGAAAGGCGGCATGGGTTCTGTATATCTTGTTAAGGATTTAAAATTAGATGCATTTAGAGCTGTAAAGATAATAGATAAAAATACAAAACATAAAATAGATCAATTTACTGAAGTAAACATAATGAAGAATGTACAACATCCATATCTTCCTTCTGTTATGGATTTTAGTGAGGATTCAGAATATATATATATAATCATGGAACTTATAACGGGTACAACTTTAGACAATGTATTGAAATCAAATGGCAACATAGAAGAGGATAAAGTTATAAAATGGGCAAAAAAAATATGTGATGTTCTTTCATATTTACATAATGATTTAGATTACAAGGTAATATATAAGGATTTAAAACCAAGTAATATAATGGTTAGTGCAGATGGTGAGAGAATTACTTTAATAGACTTTGGTATATCACAAATGGTAAGTAAGGAAAAGCTAGAAAAAAACATACGTGTAGGGACCAAAGCTTATGCTCCCCCAGAACAATTTAGAGAAGAACCTATAGATGAACGCGTAGATATATATTCTTTAGGAGTTACTCTATACCATTTGTTGACAGGTAAAAATCCTAAAAGCTTAGAGGAAGAATTTATTTCATTAAGACAGATAAATCCAAACTTATCAGAAGGTATAGAAATTATAGTTGCTAAGTGTATACAAGAAGATCCTTCCATGCGATATTCAAGTATGAAGGAAGTAATCCACGATTTGGAAAATGTACATAAAATCGGAAGACAATATGAAATTAAGAAAAAAACGAAAAATTATAAGGTAACAGGATGTTTAGTAGGGGCAAGTTTATGCGCTATGCTCGCTTTAGGTGGATGGAATAATATAAATACATTTATAAATGGAAAGTATAATAATTTTATAGAACAAGGTATAGCAGCGAGAAATGAGTTTAAGTTTGATGAAGCAGAAGAATTATTTAAAAAAGCACAATCGTATATGTCTAAAGGGAATACTGCTTATTATGAAATAGCAAAAACCTATATGAGTAAGGGGTCAATAGATGAAAGTATAATGTATTTAAATAAAACTATAGAAGAAAACTCTAGAATGAAAAAAGATGAAAATTTAAATTATCTAATAGGAAAAGCTTATTTCTTAAAGGGTCGTTATGATATGTCCTTAGAATATTTTGATAAGGTAAAGGAAGAAAAAAATGTAGAAACTGATTATGTACACCTACATAAGATAAGCAAGGAATTGGAAACTCTAACTGCTACAGGGAAGATAAATTTGGGAAGTGTTACTGAGGCATTAGAAGGATTTGAATTATATATAGACTCAAATACTCAAGACAAATTTGTAGCTAGTAATTTATATATAGCCTTAGCAAATGTATATCAAAATATCCCTTCTGATAAAATGAAGGATAGTACAGATAGACAAATAAAGATTCTTGAAAAAGCCTATAAGATAAACGATGGTGATTACACTGTAGTAGAAAGATTATCTTCAGCTTATAAACAAAAATCGAGAGATATACAGCTTACAGATAAAACATTGAGAGATGAATATGTCAATAAATCATTACAAATGTTCCAATTGTGCTTATCATTACAACCGACTATATCTGTTTATAGTAATATTGGTGATTTATATTTAGAAATAGGCAACTTCCAACAGGCAGAATCAAACTATATGAGTATAATAAGTCTGAATAAAGATCACTACTCAGGATATGTAAAAATGGCAGGATTAAGATATGCACAGGGGAATACAGGAGAAGCTATTATGTACCTTGACGATGCTGAAAAATGCAAAATTGCTCCTGAAAACGATCCACAATATAACAATCTTAGGAAAACCTTAGGTTAGGAGGCGCTTATATGACAATAGGGATTATAATGACTGTTACAGGTATATTTGGTATGGTTGTATTTTTATATCTTGCATATAAAATAGCAAATACTCCTCTAGAAGACGAAAAAATCAAATTGTTTTCAAATTCATATAAAAAAGATATATCTATAAAAAATATAACAGGAAAGCTAAGTATAAAAAGAAACACAGGTAACCTAACTACTAATAGTGAATTTACTGCAGATTTATTAAATATTCAAGATGATACAGAGTTTTTAAATCTCTCTGATGAATCAGATGATACGGAGTTACTAAATGAATCAGATGATACGGAGTTATTAAATATATAAAGGGGGGAGAAGATGAAGCAATCACTAATTATAGCAGATGATGATAGCATCTTTGTTGAAAATTTAGAAGAATATATAATGAGAAATCATGATGATGAATTTTTAATAAGAACATTTATAGATAAAAAATATTTTGAAGAATTTTTTTTAACACCAAAAAAAGTTGATATATTGCTTTTAAATCCAAAGTTTGAATTTGAAGGCATGAAAAATCAATTTATAAATAATATAGTATTAATATCAGATGATGAAGAAAGTGAAGATTTGCCATATGATTATATATTCAGATTCGGAGAAATAACCTCGATATACAATAAAATAAAAAACTTAGGAAATAAAAATAGCGGGTATGGGTCATATCAAACAGACAATCTTATATTGGATAAAACCAAGGTTATAAGTGTATATTCCCCTATAGGTGGAGTAGGTAAATCTACTATAGCGATGGCAACGGCCATAGAATTGTCAGCTCAAGGAAATAAAGTTTTGTACTTAAATCTAGAAAATATGCCAACAACTAATGTTTATTTTAATATAAATAAAGGCTCTAAAAATTTATCAGATATAATAGATTACTTAAATGTTGGAGGTAGTGAGTTAACTAATCACATACAAGATTGTATAAAAAAAGATACAGATACTAAAGTGGCATACATAAATCCAGCAGATAATATATTTGGTTTAGAGGAAATGAATTCTGACGACATAAAACATCTTATAAATATATTGATAGATATGAAAAAATTTACTCATATAGTTATAGATACATCTAGTACATATAATACATTCAAAAAAGCTATTATAGATATTTCAGATAAGATAATAACTCCTATAGAACAAAGTAGTATATGTAGGGAAAAGGTATTGAACTTTTTAAAATATATAGATGAAGAGGAATTGTATAAGTTTATACCAATTATAAATAAATACAGAGAAGAAGCTGAAGATGGAGTTAGAGAGTTAACTATTCTAAATCAAAACTTTCAGATACAAGGAAGTATAGATTTTTATGAGCCACTTCACAATAGTAATTCATATATGAAAATATTTAGTAAGCATAATCCATTCACTGCTTCTATAAAATCATTAATATGCTAGTGGAGGTATGTTATGGAAAAGGTTATAATAACACTTAAAATTCAAAATGCAAATGAGGAGTATGAATTAGAAATACCTACGGATATAACTGTTAAAGAGCTATGTAATGCATTAAATATAGGGTTGAAGTTAAAAGATAGAGGAATAGAGATATCTAATTATTACATTAAAACTTTTAATCCTTTAAGTTTTATAAAAGGAAGAGATGTATTAAAAGATTATGGGGTAAGAAATGGAACAATAATAGAATTAGTATAGGGGAGAATTCATGTTAAAGGAACAGAAAAATTTATTGGTTTTTTTCAACGATAATATATATAGAGAAGTTGATATTGATGAATTTGAAAAGGATGAAGTGCTTTGTGGGAATACCAGTGAATGTGATGTAAAGTTAAGGGTAAAAAGTGCGGAAGAGATTATAATTGTTTTTAGAAAAATAAGTAATAATTGGTATATAGTTCAAAATGAAGGAGTTTATTATATAGCTAATGGTATAAAAACGCCAAGAAAGCAGTTAGTGCACGGAGATACTATAGTTGTAAAGCATAATGTACATAAAGGTGAACTTATTAATGTAAACTACTTTATAGATTTTAAATCTAGTGTAGAAAATTATGATTTGAGGATAGAACTGGATAAATATAACGATAACACCTTTGGTACTGATAAAAGTAAAAACATATATATAAAGAATGAGCTTTTAGGAAATAGCTCTTTTACTATAAGATATGAAAATAATGAATGGATGCTTTATGACGATAAAACAAAGTATGGAGTATATATTAATGGTAATAAAGTAGAAATTAAGAAGCCTATAAAAGATAATGATTTTATAGTTTTAACAGGTCATAAGTTCTTTTTTAAAGAAGGAAATATATTTACCTCAAGATATGATGAAGATATAGTTATAAATAACTTAGAGAAAGAAATTCTAGAAGATGTTAACAAGATATTTAAGTATCCAGCATTTTTACGTTCTCCTAGGATGATACTTAATTATCCACAAGATGAAGTAGAGATATTAAGGCCTCCATCTAAACCAAATAAGCCTAATAATTCCATTCTATTATCTATAATACCACTTGTAGGAACTATAGGTTTAACTTTGGCATTTAGGGCAGGTACCGGAGACAATAGATTTATATATTACTCTATAGGTTCAGTACTGTTAGGAGCACTAGCAAGTTGCATAGCTATTGTTAAAAGCAAAAAAGAGTATAAAGTAGAGTGTGTAAAGCGAATAGAAAAGTATGAAGAATATATAAAAGAAAAATACGATATATTAGATGATTTAGCAAATACGCAGAAAGAAAATATGATAGCTAATTATCCTGAATTAAACAAGTCTTATAATATAGTTACTAAATTTGAAAGAAGATTGTGGGAGAGAAGCCCTGTTCATAGTGATTTTTTACTTACTAGACTTGGAATCGGAACTTGTAGTCCTTCTTTTGAAATCAGAGTACCAAAAAGAGAGTTTAAAGAAGATGATGATCCTATAACAGAAAAACCTTATGAAGTTTTAGAAAAATATAAAACTATAGAAGAAGTTCCGGTTATGCTTCCTATAAAGGACATAGGAAGTATAGGAGTTATAGGTAAGGAAAATAGTATTGTAGATTTTATATCTAATACAACTGTAGATTTAACAGCTCATCATTATAGTGAAGACATAAGATTAGTATATTTATTTAATGAAAAATTAACAGAAAATCTTAGCTGGCTAAAATGGATACCTCATACATGGTCTCATGGTAAAAAATATAGATTTCTGAGTAATTGTAAGGAACGAGCACATGAATTATTAAAAGTGTTATACAAGATACTCATAGAAAGAGAAGAACTTAATAATGGAGGTAGCAAAAATCTTAACCACCTTCCTCATTATGTAGTGTATATAACTGATAAAAATATATTAGAAAATGAACCTATAGTTCAGTTTATAGGAAAAGAAGAAAATCTAGGTATAACCTTTATATTCCTATATGAACATATGGAGTACTTACCAAAAGAATGTAGTTGTGTAGTTACATTAACAGAAGGGCAAAGGGGTCAGATACAATATGCTAGTACGTCGGAGAAAGTAAATTATTTTGAATACTACATATTAAAGAAAAAACAGTATATAAAATATGCTAAATCACTAAGCCCTATATATGTTGAAGATAGTTTTGCAGAGAATGGTTTGCCTAAGAGCATTACACTATTTGACCTATATAACATTAAATCATTAAATCAATTAAACTTAGGGGATTTTTGGTCTAAAGATAATATATATAAGAGCATGGCAGCTCCTTTGGGTGTTAAGTTAGGAAATGAAGTTGTATCTTTAGATTTACATGAAAAACATCATGGTCCACATGGATTAGTTGCTGGGACTACCGGTTCTGGTAAGAGTGAGATTTTACAAAGTTACGTAGCTTCTATGGCTATAAACTTTCACCCACATGATGTTACATTTATAGTAATAGATTTCAAAGGTGGAGGTATGGCGAACCAATTTAAAGATTTACCGCATATGGTAGGAGCCATTACTAATATAGATGGAAATCAGATATACAGATCACTTAAATCTATAGATGCAGAATTAAAGAAAAGACAAAGACTATTTGCTCAATATGATGTTAATCATATAGATTCATATATGAGGCTATATAAAAACAAAAAAGCAGAGATACCTATACCGCATTTAATAATGATAGTTGATGAGTTTGCAGAGCTTAAGAGTGAGCACCCCGATTTTATGGCTAAACTTATAAGTACTGCTAGAATAGGACGTAGTTTGGGGGTACATTTAATATTAGCAACTCAAAAACCTGCAGGTGTAGTAGATAATCAGATATGGAGTAACTCTAAATTTAAACTTTGTCTAAAAGTTCAAAATAAAGAAGACAGTAATGAAGTGTTAAAGTCTCCTTTAGCTGCTGAAATAGTAGATCCAGGAAGAGCTTATCTACAGGTTGGTAACAATGAAATTTTCGAGTTATTTCAGTCAGCTTGGAGTGGTGCTAAAGTAGTAGAAGATGATGAAATTAATAAAATAGATTTCGAAATAAACGAAGTAGAAATAAACGGAGTACGTAAAAAGTTATTCTCTACTAAGGACAATAAAAGTAATAATCAACAACAGACTGAGTTAGAAGGGGTTATAGAATATGTAGATAGATACTGTAGAAAAAATAGTATATCTAGATTATCTGGTCCTTGGCTACCACCATTAGAAAGTTATATAGTTTTAGATGATATAAGAAATAAAAATATGGGTTATAACGGACAGATATGGGAACATAGTAATAATTGGATGAATATACCAATAGGAATATATGATGATCCGGATCAACAAAGTCAAGGTACATTAGAATTGGATTTTGGTAGCAAAGGACACCTGATGGTAGTTGGATCTCCTAATACAGGAAAGACTACTTTGCTTCAAACGATATTAATATCATTAATGTGTCAACATACTCCTGAAGAAGTTAATATTTATATATTAGACTTTGGATCTAGAATATTAAAAACCTTAGAAAATTCACCACACGTAGGTGGAGTTATAACTTCAGATGATGAAGAAAAAATGAAAAATTTTATTAACTTTGTAATGAAAGAGGTATCTAGAAGAAAAGACTTATTTGCATCTGTAGGAGTAACATCACTTCAATCCTATAGAGATATTTCTAATGAAAATATGCCTCATATTATTATAGCAATAGATAACTTTGCAGCTATGGGAGAGTATTTTGGCGGATATGATGATAACTTTAATAGTATATCTAGAGAAGGAGCCAATCTAGGTATAACACTAGTTACTACATCAAATCAGGCTAATGCTATAAGATACAAAATGGCGGCTAACTTTGCGCAGAGAATAGCTCTTAATTGTAATGATAAGATGGAGTATTCAAATGTTATTGAAAATTGTAAGATGCAACCAACTAATATACAAGGAAGAGGTTTAACTTCTATAGATAAGAAGATATTAGAGTTCCATATTGCTTTGCCAGTTGAAGGTGAAACTGAAGTTGAAAGAGCACAAACTCTAAAAGATTTAATTGAAAGCTTCAACAGAAACTGGAGAGGGATTTATGCTAAAAATATACCTATGATGCCAAAGGTACTTGAGTTTAGTAAGGTGAAAATGCAAGATAATTCATTAAATCAAGATCCATCTAAATATAAAATAAGCCTAGGATTATCTCATGATACTATAGAGTATGAGAATATATCTTTATTAGCTACGCCTATTATTAGTGTAGTAGGTAAGAACAAGAGTGGAAAAACAAACTTCTTAAATGTAGTATCTAAGACTCTACATAGTAATGCTTTAAAAGCTAGGGTAAATATGTACCTATGTGATTCAGAAAGTTATGGATTGTCTACATTAAGGGAGCTTGGAAGCGTAAAAGAATATGTTTCTAGTGAAGACGAAATAGAGATGATCGTAAGTGATATATATCATGAGTTGGAAGAAAGATATGAAACTATAAATGAATCTAAGCTTACTGTGGGGAAAGATTTTAATATAGACAATGCTCTTAAAAACAAACCTCTTTTACTTCTTATGGTAGATGATGCAACTACATTTACTAAGTATATATCTGCAGATAAAGAGTTATTTTCTAAGTTTAAAGATATCATAACTAAGTTTAAAGATTTAAAAGTTTCTATAATAATATCTGGAACTATCGAAACATTTACAACTATACCTGTTTCTCAAACTGCTAAAATTATAAAAGATGAAGGGGTAGGATTAGTATTTGAACAAATTGCAAATCAAAGGATGTTTGATTTTAAGACATCGTTTAGAAATACAGAGAGACCTTTAGAAGTAGGAGATGCTTATTTCTACAACAAAGGAACATATATTAGGGTAAAAACTCCTGTTGATGATATTTAATGGGTATTGGGGGTGAGATAAAATGGCTAAGGTTATAGAAGCTGATATTGAAGCTTTTGAGGAATGTATAAGGTCATTAAAAAATGGAGCGACTGAGTGTGAATCTATAAAGAATGAAATAAAGAGAGTAACAGGTGAGTTAGAAGCTTGTTGGTATGGAAAGAGTAAAAAAGCTTTTTCTTTAGAATACACTGTACTTATTAATAATATGACGAATTATTCAGATGTGCTAATAACTATGTCAAATGGATTAGATGATATTAAAAAGGAATATGTAAGAGTAGATGAGGAGTTAGCGAATCAAATAACAAGTGCCGAAGGTTAAATATAGAGAGGAGTTGTAAATATTGACAGTGGTGGGAATAGATAATGGTTATTCAGCTGGTGTTTGTAGCAATATAATTGATGCTAAGGATAGAATACAAGAAGCTATTTCTAGCTTGAATATTTCAAGGACGAAACTAAACCATTGCAAAGGTGAATCAAATAGGTTAGCTACAGATTACGATACTATAGGACGCATTAGAAATAGATTAAATAATGACTTGAAATCTTTGAATGATTTCCAAAGTAAATTTAATACTTATATACAAAATGTTATAGAAACAGATGAATACTGTGAGGGAATTATAAAATTAAATTCTAAGGTTTATAATAAACAAAACAATATATCTGTTGTTTCGCAAGCGATAGCAATATCTACGACTTTTTTAAGTGATATAGCTGAAGTTGCAAAAATTGTATTTGCTCCGCAGCTGGCTATTTTGGACTTATGTTTAAATCCTAAAGAAGCAATAAAGTCTATAATAGATTTCTATAATAATAACCAGTGGTTTAGAGGATTAGTACAAATAGGATTAGCTACAATTGCATTAGTGTCAGCAGTTGCTCTCCTTATTACTGGACCAGGATTACTCTTAGGGATTGTAGCAGTAGCGAGTATCTTATTTCAGCTTGAAAGTATAGCTAGCGGAGTAATTACCATGAAAAGAGGAATTAACAAAGAAAATAAACCTGATTGTGATTTAGCAGGAGAAGCTATAGAAAATTACTATAGTACAAAATATGAAGTTGGAAGTGCAGAATATAAAAATAAAGTAGCAAAGGCAAAGGCATTTTACGAAGGGACAGATATTATTACTGGTCTAGCGGTTCCATTTGGCGGATTTGCGAAAAATTCGTATAAAGCATTTAAACCTGCTATGAATCCATTTCATCAAATTAAGCCAGATATAATGATAGATATTCTTAAAATGCGATCCAATCCAATGTCTGCGTATAGAGTAGTTGCAGAAGTGAAATTAGCTAAAGAAGCGTTTATATTACCACATATCTCAAAAATGCGATCAAATCCAGTATCTGCATATAGAGTAATAGCAGAAGGGCAAGTAGCTGGAAAAGTGGAAATAGTCGATAGGCAATTGAAATTATTTGAAAAAGGAAAAATAGGTATAAAAATAGTTGATGAAAAGATACTAGCTCATAAAAAGGCAATGAAAGATTATATAGATTTTTTAGAAAACTCATTCCAAGCAGGGTTTTCAAAGCCTGATACATCTACTTCATAAATTTTTATTAGATGAAATATCTTCAAATAAGTTTATAAAATAAATAAATTTTATACGTATAGAGGTGTATATATGAAAGAAGAAGATGTTGTAGTATATATAGAAAGTGCTAAGGAATATGTTAAAAGATCATATGAACAAAAATGGTCTTATAGTGAATATGACTTAGTAGGAGCACAAAAATCCCTTAACAAGCTTAAGTCTAGTTTAGAGAAGTGCTTAAAAAATAAATCAGTAAGCAATAGTATACAAGAAATAAGCTCTAAGACTTCTATCTTGAATGTAGATATAGGTACTTTAAATCAAGTATACTCTAACTTAGATGCTGAGCAAGAGAATTTTAAAATAAAGGCTGAAAATAGAAAGTTGAAAGAACAAGAAGAGGCCAAAAAAAATAATTGCACATGTTAACTTATAAAAAGAGTAAAAGGCAAAACAAAATAAATACTAATAAATTTTGTTTAAATAGCTTAGAAGGGGGGAGCCATTAATGGAATCTGCAAAGTATGTAACTAGGGCTGAAGAACTTAATCAAAAGGGTATATATCTTTATCGAAATGAACAAGTAAAAGAGGCATTAGAATTGTTTAATAAAAGCATAGAGGAGGATAACACATATATTGATGCATACTACAATAAAGCTCTTTGTAATATTAAACTTAACAATATAAGTAATGCAAAAGAATGTTACGAGACAATACTTTTAATAGATAAAAGTCAAGGGGAGGCCTATTGGCATTTAGGTAATATGACGTATGTGGATGAAAAAAATGCTGATAAAGCTATAGAACTATATAATAAGGCAATGTATTATGACTTTGATGTAGAAAAGATATGTATGCATAAGGGTGTTATATTTGAGGAAACAGAACGATATCAAGAAGCATTAAAGTGCTATAATAGAGCTATTTCAAAAAATAAATATAACTATAGTGCTAGACTTAGAAAAGGTGAAATATATATACAATTAAATAAATTAGATGAAGCTTTGAGAACTTATGATGAATTAATAATGTTAAATCCAGACTTATCAGAATCATATCATTATAAATTTGTATTGCTAAATTTTCAAAATAAGTTAGATGAGGCTGAAAAAGTTATAAATAAAGCGTTTGACTTATTTAGCGATGATCCGATAATTGCGTTAGATAAAGTTAGTATCTATCAAATTAGGGAAAATTACGATGAAGCACTATCTTTGATAGATGAATTGATAAAAACAAATGGAGAAGAGTTAAGGTTATTAATACAAAAAGGGCAAATTTTAGCTAGCAAGGGAAATATAGATGAAGCTGAAGAGATGTTTAAAAAATCAGTTAAATTATATCCGGAATTACTGGAGCCTAAATATCAATTAGGTATGATACATATGATAAAAGAAGATAATGAAAATGCAGCTAAACAATTTAAAGCGATAATAGATATGAGTGAAGAAAATAATATTGATAATTATAGAATAATATGTTTATATTACTATCCTACGTTACTTAAAAAATTAGGAAAAGAAGATGAAGCAGAAGTCAGCTATAAAAAGGCTATAAATGAATATAGAATAATGGAGATGTATAATCCAGGAAATGGGGATATAATCATATGCAAGGCATTATCCCTAAAAGAGATTAAGGATTATGATAAAGCACTTGAAAGTATAGATTACTTATTAGCACTAAATCCAAATATAGGAGAAGCACACTTTGTTAAGGGTCAAATATATAATGAACTTGGAAAATTTGAAGAAGGTAATAAAAATATAGAGAAAGCAAAAAGTCTAAGTGCATCTATAGAAAAATTATTACCACATATTAAATAATAAATCTTAGGGGTGCAGCCTATGTTTAATTTTAATAGAATAGAAATTAATTTAGATACTTTGAGAGCAACAATAAAAGCTTATGACAATTGTATATATAGATTGGATAATAATATATCCTCAATAAACAATAGTGTAATAAAGTTAAAGGATGGATGGTCTGGTAAAGCAGAAGTAGCATTCTTTGAAACGCATCATAATGAGTGGGATCGAGGGATGAAAGAGCAGCTAAGTCATTTAACTTTTTTAAGAGATCAGTTAAAGATTGTTTTGACTGAATTTGAAGAATTGAAGTATGAATCAGATAGATTAAAATTAGATTTTTAGTTAGAAATATGCGAGTTTGTAATTTAATAAAAAATATATTATTAGGGAGAGATGTATATGAGTAGAATTTTAGTAACACCAGAGGAGTTAATAGGAGCAGCAGGGGAGTTTTTAAATGGATCACAACAAACAGATCAATTAATAACACAA
>NZ_JCANUR010000008.1:0-121065 GCF_059569055.1 Sporacetigenium mesophilum DSM 16796
AATGGATAAGCGCTGAAAGCATCTAAGCGCGAAGCCGACTTTGAGATAAGATTTCCCACCGTAAGGGTAAGACCCCAGGAAGACTACCTGGTTGATAGGTTCAAGGTGTAAGTTCAGTAATGGATTTAGCTTATGAATACTAATAGGTCGAGGACTTGACCAATAATATGCTGTTTAGTTTTTAGTGTGCTAACACTATAAATAAGATTATGTGGTTACTATAGCAAAGAGGATACACCTGTTCCCATTCCGAACACAGAAGTTAAGCTCTTTAGCGCCGATGGTACTTGGTGGGAAGCTGCCTGGGAGAGTAGGACGTAGCCGCGTAGTCTTTTTTTATAATTTTAATAAATAAGTAGACTGAAAGCGACCTGGGGGTTGCTTTTTTTATTTACAAAGTTTTGTTCTAATTTCTATTAATATAGTAAATAATTAATAAGTAGTAAATTAAATTAGTATTAAATTTGAACATTTCTATTATTTCAATTAAAATATACTTATGGAACTTTTAGAGGAGGCACAATATGAATTTAGATACGTTAAATCCAGCTCAGCGAGAAGCGGTAGAAAAAATAGCAGGGCCAGTTCTTATACTAGCGGGAGCAGGATCTGGTAAAACTAGAGTTTTAACATATAGAATAGCACATTTAATAGAAGATAAAGGAGTTCACCCATCTCATATATTAGCTATAACATTTACAAATAAAGCAGCTAATGAAATGAGAGAAAGAGTTGAAGAAACTTTGGAGGCAGATACAAAAGAAATGTGGATTAGCACATTCCACTCTTGCTGCGTAAGAATACTTAGAAAAGATATAAATAAAATAGGATATAATAGATCATTTGTTATTTATGATAGTGGAGATCAAATGACTCTTATAAAAGACTGTTTGAAAGAACTTAACTTAAGTGATAAGGTATTTGAGCCAAAGAGTGTTATAAGTCAAATATCTGGCGCTAAAGACAAGTTAATATCTCCAGAGCAGTTTAAGAAAATACATCAAGATGATTTAAGAATGAGCAAAATAGCATCTATTTATTCATTATACCAAGATCGTCTTAAGAGAAATAGTGCGCTAGATTTTGATGATTTGATAATGAAGACAGTAGAGTTACTTAAAGAAGATGAAAGTGTTCTTGCTTATTATAGAAATAGATTTAGGTACATAATGGTGGACGAATACCAAGACACTAGTAAAGCACAGTATGAATTTATAAAAATACTTGCTAAGGAACATCAAAATATATGCGTAGTTGGAGATGATGATCAATCGATATATGGATGGAGAGGCGCTGACATAAGAAATATACTAGAATTTGAAAGAGATTATGATAGTGTACATGTAGTAAAACTTGAACAAAACTACAGATCTACTCAGGTTATACTAGATGCCGCAAATACTGTAATTGCAAATAATATTGAGAGAAAAAGAAAGAAATTATGGAGTGAGCAAAAAGAAGGCGAGCCTATAAATATATATATATCGGAAAATGAAATTACAGAAGCAGATTTTATAGCAGATACTATAATCAAATTACGCAGACAAGGAAGAAAGCATAGAGATTTCGCCATATTATATAGGGCAAACGCACAGGCTCGTCCAATAGAAGATGCACTTAATAGGCAACAAATACCTTATAATATATATGGCGGTATAAAGTTCTATGAAAGAAAAGAAATAAAGGATTTAATATCATACTTAAGATTAGTTCAAAACCCACAAGATGATATAAGTTTAAGAAGAATTATTAATGTTCCTAAGAGAGGAATAGGCCTTAGAACAATAGAAAAAATAGAAGATAGGGCTACTATTAAACAAGAAAGTATATTCTCTGTCTTATTAGATATAGATATTAACTCTGATATATCTACCAAAGCTAAAGCTAGTATAAATAATTTCGTAGAAGTAATAGGAACATTAAGAGCCATGAAGCAGGCTTATCCAGTAAGTAGGCTAATAGAAAAGGTTTTAGAAACTACAGGATATATAAAAGAATTAGAGTTAGATAAATCTGATGAAAGTCAAGATAGAATAGACAATCTAAGAGAATTTATATCGATAGCTATAGAATTTGAAAATAGCAGTGAAGAAAAAGACCTTGAAACATTTTTAACTTCTGTTGCTTTAACCTCTGATGCAGATAGAAATCAAGAGGATAATGACAGAGTATCTCTTATGACTATGCATACATCAAAAGGACTTGAGTTCCCTGTGGTTTTCTTGCCTGGGGTAGAAGAAGGAATATTCCCTATATCTAGAGCTATTAAATCTATGGTGGAATCAGAAATAGAAGAAGAAAGAAGATTGTGTTATGTAGGAATAACTAGAGCGAAAGAAGAGTTATTCATGATACATACAATAAAAAGAACTTTATATGGTAAAACAAACACATCTATTAAATCAAGGTTTATAGGGGAATTACCGCAAGAATGTGTTAACTGGCCAAATAAAGATGAATACCAATCTATAAGTATTGGAAGCTCTAAATCAGGACATAATTTGCTAGATAAGTACAAACAAAAGTATATGCAAAATATGAATAAAAAGGCTGTTGCTACAAATATAGGGGCTACTATAAAACCTGAAGGTAATGATGGCGAACCTGATATAAAACTAGGGAGCAAAGTTCATCATCAAAAGTTTGGAATAGGAACTGTTGTATCAATTCAAGGGTCAAATGTAACTATTGCATTTGAAAATAAGGGAATAAAAATTATAAATAAAGATTATACAACTTTAGATTTAATTTAAAAAGGAGATAGTAAAATGAACATTAAGGAATTTGGGAATGATTTAATAGATTTTTTATATGAAAGCCCTACTGCATTTCATGCTGTAGAAAATGCTGAAAAGTTACTTTGTAAAAACGACTTTGAAAAAATTAATTTATTAGATAAATGGAATTTAAAATTAGGGGGCAAATACTATGTAAAGAAGAATGAATCTGCTATAGTTGCTTTTACTATAAATTCTAACAACATTGAAGAAGAAGGATTTAGAATTATAGGGTCTCATTCTGATTCACCATCGTTTAGAATAAAGCCAAATGCTGAAATGGAAGCTGAAAAAACATATTTAAAATTAAATACAGAGGTATATGGCGGACCAATACTAAATACCTGGCTAGATAGACCATTAGCTATAGCAGGTAGAGTTACAGTTAAAAGTGAAAATATATTAAGACCAAAGGAAATATTGGTAAATATAAATAAACCCATATGTATAATACCTAATTTAGCTATACATATGAATAGAAGTGTAAACGAAGGGGTAGCATTAAATAAACAAAGAGATATGCTTCCATTGGTAGGTATTTTAAATGATAGATTAGAAAAAGATAACTTTTTACTAAAAGAAATATCTAATAATTTAAATATTTCCATAGATGAAATACTGGATTTTGATTTATTTTTATATGAGTATGAAAAAGGTATTTTAATGGGCCCTAATGAAGAACTAGTATCTTCTTCAAGATTAGACAATTTAGCTATGGCTCATGCTAGTTTACATGCTTTATGTAATAGTAATGGAAATAAAGGTATAAATATAGCTGTTGTATTTGATAATGAAGAAGTAGGGAGTTCAACAAAGCAAGGAGCAGATTCTAATATGTTATTAAATATATTAGAAAGAATTTGTTTGAGTTTTGATAAAGATAGAGAAGGTTTCTTTAGAAGTTTGTACTCTTCATTTATGATATCAGCAGATTTGGCTCATGCAGTTCATCCTAATGTTCCAGAAAAACACGACCCGACTAATAGACCTGTTATGGGTAAGGGGCCAGTCATAAAGATAAATGCTAATCAAAGCTATACAAGTGATAGCTATTCTATAGCTATTTATGAAAGTATATGTAGAGAAGCTGATGTACCATGTCAAAAATTTGTGAATAGATCAGATGAAAGAGGGGGAAGTACTATAGGACCTATATCTTCTACCCATATAGATATACCATCAATTGATATAGGGACGCCGATACTTGCTATGCACTCAATAAGAGAATTAGGTTCTGTCGTAGATCATTATTATATACATAAGAGCTTTATTAAATTTTATGAGGTATAGAACTTAGTAAAAGGGAGATGACGCAATGAATATAGGACTTTGTTTACCAGGCGGCGGTGCCAAAGGAGCATTTCAAGCAGGGGCTATATGTTCACTTTATGACAATAAAATAAATAACTTTAGCATAGTTACAGGCACGTCCATAGGAGCTATTAATGGATACTTTGTATATACAGATAATGTTGATAAACTTAGAGATATGTGGACAAATCTAGATGAAAAAAATTTCGCTGATGCTAAAATAAGCGATAATGTTGTGGATAACTCTGAAATAATAAATGTATTAAAAAATCTAAATGATAAAGGTAATAATACAGAGTCACTGTATGTAAATTACACTAAAATAAGAAACCATAGCATCGAAGAAGTTACAGTAGATGTGGCCAAACAAGATGTAGAAGAGGGATTGGATTATATAAAATATAGCTCTCTTTTGCCATGTAAAATAGATGAAGAAGTTACACTTAAGGAATTAATAAATTCTTATGATGTAGTAAAGGTATTTGAGGACTTTAAGACAGATGTTCTAAATGGAATATTCGATGGATACGATTTAGATGGGGGAATAATTAGAAATACATTGCTCACACCATTTATAGAACACAAAGTAGATAAATTAATCATAATACCTATGAGAAATGACTATAATGCGCCAGAGTATATAAAAGAACATTATAAAGATGAAAATATAGTTATAATAAAGCCAAACACAAACCTTACTTCTGAACATACTTTAAAATTTGAAAGAAAGTTCTGTATAGATATATTTAATGAAGGCTATGAATTAGCCAAGGACATTATCAATAAACTTGAATAAAATTCTAAAAATTAGTATAATATACAGGTTCTTTCAAAATAAAAACTATGGAGTTGAGAATAAATATGGCAACAAAGAGAATAGCCGTTTTGGGCGGTCCAAGATGTGGAAAAACAACGCTTATACAACACCTATATGTTGAGATGAAAATATCTGGATTGAACGTAGGATATGCCTTTGAATATTCAACTGAATATTTAAGAGATAAAGGTATGATTGAAAGTATAGCAGAACAATATGGAATATATTTAGGTCAAAAGAAATTAGAAGATCAATTATCTCAATTTGACTATGCTTTAACTGATTATGCTACCTTTGTACCATATATATATGGTAGATTCATGTTAGGAAATAAGCAAAGGTCTAAAAAAGAAATAGAAATACTAAAGGACCTATATGCATTAGCATTAGAAGATATACAAAATTACGACCTTATAATATATGTCCCAAGAGAATTTGGGTATGTACAAGATGGAATAAGATGGCAAGATGAGAAAATAGCTTCAGAAATAGATGAATCTATATTAGGATTCTTAAAGTCTGAAAATGTAAATTATGTAGAAGTAAATGGGACTACAAAAGAAAGATCTAAAAAAATACTAAATATTTTAGATATAGATTATCAGGAAACACCACAATTAGACGGAGTACAAGAAAAATAAGCCATGCTTATTTTTTATGGTTTTGTATATACTAAATAAGAAGTACATAGTATAATTTATTTGTAAATATTTTACATCGGAGGTAGTTATATGGAAACTAAAAATCCTATAGTTAATATTGAAATGGAAAACGGAGGTAAAATAGTTGTGGAATTATATCCACACATAGCTCCTAATACAGTTAAAAACTTTGTATCTTTAGTACAAAAAGGTTTTTATGATGGACTTATATTCCATAGAGTAATACCTGGATTTATGATACAAGGTGGATGCCCACAAGGAACAGGAACTGGAAATCCAGGATATTCTATAAAAGGTGAATTTAGCTCTAATGGATTTACAAACAACCTAAAGCATGAAAAAGGAGTTATATCTATGGCAAGGTCTGCGAGTCCTAACTCTGCTGGATCTCAGTTTTTTATAATGACTGCTAGATCTCCTCATTTAGATGGACAATATGCTTCTTTTGGTAGAGTATTAGAAGGAATAGAAGAAGTAGATAAAATAGTTAGTGTTCCAACTGATTTTAGAGATAAGCCACTTGAACCTCAAGCTATGAAAAAAGTTACAGTAGAAACTTTCGGAATAGATTATAGTGATGTAGAAAAAGCATAGTAACAAAAAGGTATTGATTAAAATATAATCAATACCTTTTTAAAATTACAAGGAAATTATAATTTCCAACATATAAATTTGAGCAACAGACCATATTGCAAGGTCGTTGGCGACATGAGTGAAACGAATTTTATTTATTTATTTTAAGTGCATTAGTCAACTTAGGAACTAACTGTTTCTTTCTAGAAACTAATCCATCTACAAATGCTCCTTGGTGAGCATCTATATCAAATGAGCTAGACATAACACTATCAGATCCTTTATATAAGATATAAGATCCTTCTTTTATAATATCAGTTATAGCTAAAAGTAATATATCATAGTTAGTATTATTTATATGATTTATGAATTCTTCTTTTTTATTAAATACAGAATCTACATCTAAGGTAAATACCTGTCCTATGCCAACTCTACGGCCTTCAATATTAAACTCTTTAAAGTCCATATTAACTATTTGTTCTATAGTATATCCTTCTAATGAAGTACCTGCTTTAAACATTTCCATAGCGTATTTTTCATAATCAATTCCGAGTATTGTACTTAATTCTTCAACTGCTTTTTTATCTATATCAGTAGTTGTTGGAGATTTAAATAACAATGTATCTGATAATATTGCTGACATCAATAATCCAGCTATATCATGTGGTACTTCTAAATAATTTTCTTTGTACATCTGATAAATTATAGTAGCACTGCACCCAACTGTTACATTTCTAAAATTTATAGGAGTAGATGTAGCTATACCTCCAATTTTATGGTGATCTACTATTTCTAGTATTTCAGCTTGGTCTAGGCCATCTGCACTTTGAGCATATTCGTTGTGATCAACTAATATAACTTTTTTTCTAGATGGACTTAATAATTGCTTTCTGCCAATTAATCCTAAAAACTTATCCTTATTATCTGTTACAGGATAACTTCTAAAATTAGTATTTATCATATCATCTTTTATATCATCAACATAATCATCTTCATTAAATACAATTAAATCACTAGTATTAACTATCGATTCCAAATAATTACAATGATTTATTAGTTTAGATGTTTCATAAGTATCTAATGGAACAGATATTATAGAAACACAATTGTCTTTAGCAAGTTGTAATATATTTTGTGGAATTTCTTGGTCTCCAGTAACTATTATTAGTTGAACCTTAGTTTCTATAGCATAATTAATAGTGTCATATCTATCTCCGACTATTACTATATCACCTTGATGTAATACTTCCTTTATAGTTTCATATCCAAAAGATAAAGTTATAACTCTACCATTTATTATTGGATTACAATTTACAAGTACTGAACCATTTAGGTCTTTGCATATATTTGATATAGAAGTATTTATAGTTCTATGATTATTTAGAAGTAATCCTGTAGCTATATCCTTCATAGTTATAAGACCTATAAAAGATCCATTTTCATCTACTATAGGTAAAGTTCTTATATTGTTTTTATCCATAGTTTTATATGCTTCTAATACAGATTCATGTGGATTCATTGGATTTACTTTGTCGTATTGTAAATCCTTAACCTGTATTTTAACATTTTTTAAAATTTCAGGATGTTCTACATCGAAGTGATTTAAAATGTATTGAGCTTCTTTTCTTATTTCACCTAATATATAAGGTGTAGCTTTATATCCTAGCATGTTTTTTAACTTAGCTAAAGCTATAGCAGAACATACTGAGTCTGTATCAGGGTTTTTATGTCCGAATACTAATGCAGGCATTGTGATGCTCCTTTCACTTAAAAAATTGTTATATTGCAATAACTTATATTATATCAAAGGGGGTAGAATTTTGGTACAAAAAGTAAAAAAAACTAAAAAAATGTCAGTAATTTTTATAACATTAGTATGCGTACTTGTTTCTATATTTAGTTATAAGTATATTTTATCTGAACATACTAAAAAAAATACGAGTGCAATAATGGATACTATTTATGAAGTTTTAGAAATTACAACTACTAAATATAATTACACAAATATAGTAACTTTTAAAAAGGATAAAACTGTAAATAACATAAAAATACCATTTACAGAAAAATCCTTTATAGTAAAGTATAATGGAGTGATAAAGGCAGGAATAAATGGTGAGGATATAAAAGTTACAAAAAATACTGGAGATACTATAGATATTCAAATAAAAAAATGTGTAATATTAGATCATTATATAGATCAAGAGAATATTTATGTATATGACATAAAAAATTCTATATTTAATAAGTTAACTATAAATGAGGTTTTCGAAGAACTCAATAAATATAAGGATGAGTATGAACAACAGACAATTTCAGAAGGATTTTTAGATGAAGTGAAAGAGAATACAACAAGTTCATTGAAAACAACATTAAAAAATGCAGGATATAAACAAGTGAACATTTCATTTATAGAATAAAGTAAAATAATTAGGTTTTCAACTAAACAAAAACAATTTAAAATTTTCTGAAAAGTTTAACGACTAAGTGTTGACTTTTAAATAATATGTTAATATAATAATTATATAAAACAAAAATTTAAAAAATAAAGGGGCCTATTAAGGCCCCCTTATTTTTTAAATAAAAAACATGTTTTGACATATAAAATATAATCTTATTGTCGAAAAAGGATTATTTTTGTATAAAGATAATTTTTATATAAATAGGTTTAATCCAGATTCATCAGCTGCACCAAGATATGAAGCAACTCCTGCTATTTCAACTCCATCTATTAGTTCTTCTTTCTTTATCCCCATTAAGTCCATAGACATAGCACATGCTACTACATTAACACCCATATCTATAGCATTCTTTATTAATGTATCTATATCATCTACATTATTTTTCTTCATTATATGACTTATCATCTTAGGTCCCATACCACCCATATTCATCTTAGATAGTGGAAGTTGCCCAGTATGCTTTGGAAGCATCATATCAAACATTTTTTCTATTGAATCTTTTTTGATTGATGGTTTATCTTTTATTTTTAGCACATTTAAGCCCCAGAATGTAAAGAACATAGTTACTTTTTTGCCCATTGAAGCAGCACCAGT
The DNA here is from genome assembly GCF_059569055.1 of Sporacetigenium mesophilum DSM 16796. Taxonomy (NCBI): domain Bacteria; kingdom Bacillati; phylum Bacillota; class Clostridia; order Peptostreptococcales; family Tepidibacteraceae; genus Sporacetigenium; species Sporacetigenium mesophilum. The sequence goes on from NZ_JCANUR010000008.1 coordinate 9,194, forward strand.
TGCTATTATAAATGATGCTATCGCCTTATCTAACTCACCACTGAATACAACCATTGTAGCGCCATCTTTAGATTGATTAGCTATAGTAGCTGATCCTACAGTACAAGATGTATCAGAGTTATTTAGTTGTTTATTTCCTTTTAAGATGAATGCTTTAAATGCCTTTTCATCTTTATCAAACTCAGATTTTATTAAAGTATTTCCTGTTCTTTCACACCAAGTAGATATGTCCTTAGCAAATCCTGGATCAGTAGCTTTGACTTCTAAAATTTCTTCCTCATTCATTTTATTAACTTCTTCAAAAACTCTTCTTATTGGGCCAGGGCATTGAAGGCCACATGCATTTAGTACTACATGTGCAGTTATATCTTTTAATTCTTCATTATTCAAAGAAGAGCCACCTTTTATAACTCCAGAATCATCAACTGGAGCATCATACTTTTTTCCCTTGTCACCGTTTATACCTTTAACTAAAGCATAAGTTTTGTATCCACCATCTAAGTTCTTACAGCTATATCCATTTTGAGAAAGTATTCTACAACCAATATATCCTCTAAGACCAACTTGGCAAGTTAAATATACTTCCTTATCTTTTGGTAGTTCATTAATTCTATTTCTAAGTTGACCTAAAGGTATATTTATAGAACCTTCTATATATCCCATATCTATTTCTTCAGGTTCTCTAACATCTATTAATAGCCCACCATTTTTAACTATATCATCTATTTCATTCCACTGAACTGTATCAACAAGACCTTCTATTATATTCGATGCAACATATCCTGCCATATTTACTGGATCTTTTGCTGAAGAGTATGGTGGAGCGTAACATAACTCTACATCTGGCAAATCAAATACAGTTAAGTTACCTTTTATAGCAGTAGCTATAACATCTATACGTTTTTCAACTCCATCAAAACCAACACCTTGTGCACCAAATATTTTTCCGTCTTTAGGATCAAATATTAGTTTAAGTGATATAGGGAATGCGCCAGGATAATAACCAGCATGAGACCCTGGATGTATGTGCAATACTTTATAATCTAAACCTATTCTTTTCAATACTTTTTCATTATTACCAGTTGAGGCAACTGTTAAGTCAAATACCTTAGCAACAGAGGATCCCATTGTACCAGAATATTTAACATCTCTACCTGATATGTTATCAGCTACTATTCTACCTTGTCTATTTGCAGGCCAAGCTAGAGGTATCATAGTAGGTTTTCCATTTATATAATCTGTTACTTCAACAGCATCTCCTAAAGCAAATATACTAGGGTCTGATGTTCTCATATGATCATCTACTATTATAGCTCCTCTTTCATTAAGATTAAGGCCCGCGTCCTTAGCTATTGTGCTTTCCGGCTTTACACCTATAGAAAGTATTATCATATCTGTTTCTATTTCTTTACCGCTATTTAATATAACTTTTGTACCATTACTTTCAAAAGCTTTAACACCATCTTCAAGTATTAAATTAACACCTTTATCTACTAAATGATCATGTGCTATACAAGCCATTTCATAGTCAATTGGAGCCATTACTTGGTTAGACATTTCAACGATAGTTACATGAACATTTCTTTCATGAAGATTTTCAGCCATTTCAAGACCTATAAATCCTCCACCAATAACAACTGCACGTTTAGGTTTGTTATTATCTACAAATCCTTTTATTGCATCGGTATCAGGTATATTTCTTAAAGTAAATAAGTTATTAGCTTCATTTATTCCAGGGATCGGAGGTTTAATTGGGTTTGCACCTGGAGACAATACTAATACATCATATGACTCTTCATATGTTTCTTTAGTTTTATGATTTTTAACAGTAACAGTTTTATTATCTTTATTTATTTTAATAACTTCGCTTAGATTTCTTATATCCATATTAAATCTAGTAGACATTCCTTCTACAGTTTGAACAAGAAGGTTGCTTCTATCAGCTATTGTTTCTCCTATATAGTAAGGAAGACCACAGTTAGCAAATGAAATATATTCTCCTTTTTCAAACATTATAATTTGAGCATTTTCATCAATCCTTCTAAGTCTAGCTGCAGTAGAAGCACCGCCAGCAACTCCACCTACTATAATTACTTTTTTAGACATTTATAAGACCCCTTCCATTTTTATATTATAAAAACATTATATTATAATAATATGATTAAGTTTATATAAAAGAAGTCATAATTATAAAATTATATGTTTTAACTTCTTTTATATTTTGACACATTTTAATTATTCTTCAAATAAGGCTTTTATTACTCTTGCAACTTTTTCATTAGAAACTTTGTATATTATTTCAAGGCCATTTCTTTCTCCAGAAATGATTCCTGAAGATTTTAATTTAGCAACATGCTGAGAAATAGTAGATTGAGGCATATCTAAACATATTTGCATAGTAGTAACATTACTACTACCTGCATCTAATAGGCCTTTTACTATACAAAGTCTAACTGGGTGAGATAATGCTTTTAATATTTCAGCACTTTCCTCGAATAATTTAGGGTTATTTAAGAATGTTTCCATGTTTATTCCCTCCAACAATGCTATATTCATATATTACGATATAGTTTATGACTTGTCAATAAATTTTGTATAATAAATTTTCAATATATAATATTTACATATATAGTATAAGTAAATTAGTATATATTAATGTATATAGCATTAAAAATATATAATATAATTAGTTCTATATATTATTTGAGAACTACTATTTATCAGGAGGACAAAATGAATAATAGATATAAAATATATTCTAATTATCTTAAAGAAAAATACGGAGAAAAAGTTTATAAATTACCTTTGAATTTGCCTATAACTTGTCCAAATAGAGATGGAGAGATAAGTAAAGGAGGTTGTACATTTTGTGCAGATGTAGGTGCAGGATTTGAAAGTCTAGAAAACACTTTATCGGTAAAAGACCAACTTATTAAGAATATGGATTATATAAGAAAAAAATATAAAGCAAATAAGTTTATAGCTTATTTTCAAAATTATACTAATACCTACATGTCTTTAGAGAAATTTGAAGAGTATATAAATGAAGCTATTATTGAAGATATAGTTGAGATAGATATATCTACAAGGCCAGATTCTATAAATGAAGAATATCTTAAAATATTAAAGAGTATTAGTGAAAAGAATAATATAAATATCTCTATAGAAATGGGACTTCAGACAGTAAATTATCATACTTTAAATCAAATAAATAGAGGTCATAGCCTAGCAGAATTTATAGACGCTGTTTTAAGAATTAAAAAATATGGTTTCGAGGTTTGTGCTCATCTTATATTAAATTTACCTGGAGATAATATGACTGATGTAATTGAAAATGCAAAAGTATTATCAGCATTAGGAATAGATGGAGTAAAACTACATTCTTTATATATAGCAAAAGAAACAGTTATGGCACGCCAGTATATAAATAATGAAATAAATATGATAGATTTAGATGAATATGTAAAAAGAGTATCAATATTTTTACAGTATTTATCTAATGATATAGTAATTCATAGGCTAATAGGCAGAGCTCCTGAAGAAAATACACTGTTTTGTAATTGGAATACTTCTTGGTGGAAAATAAAAGACATGATAGACGAATATATGGAGATAAACAATATATATCAAGGAAGTAAGTGTGGTTATCTAAACGGAAAAGCGGTTAAAAAGTTTTTATAAATCTAACAAGGGTAGACTTAAATATATTTAAGCCTACCCTTATTAATAATGGAGGCGGCACCCGGATTTGAACCGAGGATAAAGGAGTTGCAGTCCTCTGCCTTACCACTTGGCTATGCCGCCTTACAATGTTATAGTATAGTATATTCACGTGGTATTAAAATATTACCATATTTTTTTGAAAAAAAAGAGAACTTCCTTGGGGGAGTATGGAAGTTCTCAAAGGGGGAGATTGAGTTAAATCTTTGTTCGTACAATTATAATATGTACAAGTTTAGGATTTGTTATACATTTTTTGAAAAATTTTTATTTTTTTATAAATTTTGGGCCTAAATATTTTTTGATGTCTTCTTCTGAAGAAAAAGGATCTATTAATATCTCTTTTCCACTGTCTTGAAATATCACCAAAACTTCACAATCTGCTGCTAAGAAAAATTTTCTTACAGTGTCTTCTCTTACTTCTCTAACTTTAATTATGTCTTTTTTCTTTTTTTCAAAATCCTTTGTAAAATATATTCCCATTGGAGATATTACCTTGGCATATCTATTCATAAAAAATTACCTCCTACTAATATGTATAAATTATGGTATAATATTCTTTTGTGTTAACCTAATATATTATAACAAGGAGATGTTATAATGCCTAGTATAAAAAAAGAAACTATATTAAAAGGTATAAAGCATTGTAAAGAAAATGAAGTTTTTTCAGAACTACACAAAATATATGCTGATGTTCCAAAGGGGAATTGCAAAGGCTGTGGAAACTGCTGCATGGAGTCCGTTGGAATAAGTTTGGTTGAATTTCTAAACATATATAATTATTTACAAAAAAACAACAATTTAAAATCAAATAGTATAAATAATATTTTCGATTATTATTTTTTAGAGTATGTCCAAAAGCTACCTTGTCCATTTAAAGATGAAAATAATATGTGTTCTATATATGAAGTAAGGCCGCTTAATTGTAGAATATATGGACATTGGATAAAAGATGATTATAATAATAACCTAAATAAAATAAAAAAACAAAATATAGAGTTTGCTAAATATATGAGAGAAGCACATAATTTAACTATAAACGATAGTATAGTGAATTATAAAATTGCTTACTGTGAGGATTTTAAACCCTATAAAGATTATATGAGTAAATACAATCGTTTAAGTTTCTCTGATAGAATAGTTACATTAGATTCTAAATTATATTCTAAGGGGATAATAAACATAGATTTTAAGGATAGAGGGATAGTAGAATATTTTATAGAATCTATATTTAATGAAAAAGTTTCTAGAAATATAAAAATTAAAATTACAAAAGATAATAACTTAAGAGAGAAGACCCTTAATAAATTAAAAAGATTATTTATATATTAGTAAAAGCAAATAATTTTTTGCGTGAATTTTAAATATAGAGGGGTTAAACTAAATATAACTCATATAATAAATAGAGAAATTTAATAATATTACCTTAAAATTTATAGAGAATATAGTGTAAGTCTATACTACGAACTTTATAATGGAAATTCACATTATTGTACAAAAAAATAATGATTTATGGTAAAATAGATAGTGTTAATAACGATATAAAGGGTGAGAAATATGGAATATGAGAAGTGGGATGATATATTAGTACCGTATGAACATGGGATAGAAGAACTAAAAGTAAAGTTTAAAAATATAAGAAAAGAATTTTTAAATAAGGGAGAGTATTCTCCTGTAGAATTTGTTACAGGAAGAGTTAAAAAAATAGCATCTATAATATCTAAATCTAAGAGATTGAGTATACCTTTAGATGAGGTAGATAAAATGGAGGATATTGCTGGAATAAGGATAATGTGTCAATTTGTTGAGGATATACATACTATAGTAGATATTATAAAAAATAGAAATGATATGACTATAGTATATGAAAAAGACTATATAGAAAACTTTAAGGACAGCGGCTATAGAAGTTATCATGTAATAATAAAGTATCCTATAAATACGATTTTAGGATTTAAGGAAATATTAGCTGAAATACAAATAAGAACTCTTGCTATGAATTTCTGGGCTACAATAGAACATTCTTTAAAGTATAAATACGAACATTATATACCAGAAGATATAGAGGCTAGATTGAGAAGAGCAGCTGATGCAGCTTTTTTACTAGATCAAGAAATGAGTGAAATAAGAGAAGAGATAATGAAAGCTCAAGTTATGTATCAAGTAAAATCTATAACTATAAGAGATGTATTAAATAGAATACAAGAACTTTACAATATAGGAGAAACTCATAAAGCTATAATGTTTCAAAGAAGACTAGATCGAATAGATAATGAAAGAGATATAAGTGAGATAATAATTTTAAAAAATGAAATAGATGAAATATTAGGGCAATATAAAAAAGAGGTGAAGTAATTTCACTTCTTTTATTTTTATATGATTATTATTTATTGTATAAAATTATAAAGAATACATAGTTAGGATATAATTATTTAAAGAGGAAGTGATAATATGGCTTTGTATGCAATTGGAGATCTACACCTTTCAAAGGCTGTAAATAAACCTATGAATATCTTTGGAGACCACTGGAAAAATCACGAGGAAAAAATAATAGAAGATTGGACAAGTAATGTAAATAATAATGATACTGTATTAGTACTGGGAGATACTTCTTGGGGTATAAATATGCAAGAGGCAATTCCGGATTTAAATATTATAGATGAACTTCCAGGAAGTAAAATATTTATAAAAGGAAATCATGATTATTGGTGGAGTACTATAGGAAAGTTAAACAAACTATTTGATAATATGCGTTTTTTACAGAATAATTATTATACATACAATGAATATGCTATATGTGGGGGTAGAGGGTGGATATGTCCTAATGAGGTTAAGTTCGATGAAAATGACAAAAAAATATATCCTCGAGAAGTACATAGGATAAAGTTATCCCTAGATGCTGCAAAAAAGGATGGTCATGAAAAAATAATAGTAATGACTCATTATCCGCCTACAAATGATAAGCTAGAAGAATCGGAATTTACTAAGCTATACGATGAATACAGTGTTGAGAAAGTTATATATGGACATCTTCATGGACAAGAATCTTTTAACATGGGATTAAAAGGGATTTTCAATGAAGTTGAATATATATTAGCTTCATGTGATTATACAGAATTTAAACTTATAAAAATAATGGATTAATATACAGTGTTTAGTAAATAATATATAAATAGTAGTTAAAAGAGGAGAAATATATGTTGAAAAAATTCATTCAATATTACAAGCCACATAAAGGATTGTTTATATTGGATTTTTCGTGTGCTTTTTTAATATCTATAATAGATTTGATATCTCCTATGGTTGCCAAAAATATTGTAGATAATGTAATACCATCTAAGAATCTAAAATTATTAATGATAATAGGTATCGTACTTCTAACTATATATGTATTGAGAAGTATATTTCAATATATAGTAGATTATTGGGGCCATATGTTAGGAGTAAGGATGGAGTATGATATGAGAGAAGATCTATTTTCTCATATTAGCAAACTGCCATTTTCTTATTTTGATAACAATAAAACAGGTCAAATAATGTCAAGATTGGTTAATGATTTAAACGAAATAGCAGAGCTTGCGCACCATGGGCCTGAAGATTTATTTATAGCAGCTATAACATTGATAGGGTCATTTGCTATAATGATGACACTAAATGCAAAATTAGCATTATCAATATTAATCATAATACCTTTTATGTTGTATTTCGGAATAAATAAAAATAAATTTATGAGAAAGTCATTTCGAGAGTTAAGATCAAAACTAGGAGATATAAATTCTCAAGCTGAAGATAGTATAAGTGGAATTAGAGTTGTCAAAGCTTTTAATAATGAACAGTATGAACAAAAAAAATTTAGAATCGGTAACTTAAACTTTAAAAAAGCAAAAGAAGACTCTTACAAAGCTATGGCTGAATTTTTTTCTGGAATTACATTTTTCTCTAATTTTATAAATCTCATTATTTTGGTATACGGTGGGTACCTAATAACAATAAATGATCTTACTATAGGAGACTTGGTTGGATTTTTACTTTACATATCATTATTCTTACAACCAATAAGAAAAATATCAAATTTAATAGAGAGCTATCAAAAAGGTATGGCAAGTTTTTCAAGATTTATAGAAATAATGAATGTCAATCCAAGTATAAAAGATTCTAAAAATGCTATAAATATAGAAAATGTCAAAGGCGATATAAAGTTTGAGCACGTGAATTTTTCATATGAAGGAAAAAAAGAGGTTTTAAGTGATATAAACTTACATATAAAACCGAATGAGACAGTTGCATTTGTAGGTGCATCGGGAGTAGGTAAAACAACTCTATGTAATTTAATTCCTAGGTTTTATGAGGTTATAAGTGGCAGTATAAAAATAGATAATATAGATATTAAAGATATATATATAAAATCATTAAGAAATAATATAGGGGTAGTTCAACAAGATGTATTTTTATTTTACGGAACTATAAAAGAAAATATAGCTTACGGGAATATAAATGCAAGTGATGAAGAAGTAATAAAAGCCGCTAAAAATGCAAATGCTCATGAATTTATAATTTCTCTAGAAAATGGATATGATAGCTATATAGGAGAAAGAGGTGTAAAGTTATCAGGTGGACAAAAACAAAGGATAGCAATTGCAAGGATGTTTTTGAGAAACCCAAAGATATTAATATTAGATGAAGCTACCTCAGCGCTTGATAATAAAACTGAACAAATAATACAAAAATCCCTACATGATTTAAGTAAGGATAGAACAACTTTAGTAGTAGCACATAGATTAGCGACAATAAAAAATGCAGATAGAATAGTAGTTTTAGATAAAGATAAGATATCTGAGGTTGGAAAACATGAAGAGCTTATTAATAAAAAAGGAATATATGCCAGTTTATATGAATCTCAATTTAAAGTATAAAGGAGTTGTGATCTATGAGATGGATTTTGGTGATCTTGCTCTTGTATTTAATACCTTTAGTAATTTTGTTCAAAAATAATAAAAATTTTAAAAGAGCTTGCACATATGCCAGTATATATACTGTATTATCAAGTATTATACTTATAAGCAATATATATATAAGTAAGGTTAATAATATAAGAGATATGGTTTATTATAATTCTTATGCAGCAGATGAAGTAGAACCAAAAAAAGAAGATGTTCCTAAGGATAAAAAATCAGTGGAGATTGACACACAAAGTCCAAGTGAAGAAAAAGAGATTATTGTAAATGATGAAAGTGTAGATAAAATAGAAGAAGAACCTAAATCTACTTTAAATATAGAAACTAATAAAAAAGAAATAAAGGATTCTGATTTAGTATTTGAATTTAAAAGCGAAGTTTATGATATAGAAAAAGTAGCATTAATTCCTATGAGAGAATGTGTACCTAATGCCAAGGCATTTTTAGAAAATGCATCAAATTTAAAGGAAATAAAGAAAGAAGTAATAGATGCACAACAAAAGTGTGAAGAGGTTGTTGAAACCTATGAAGCACTAGAGATTCCAGAATTAGATAAAGAAGAATATGAAAAAAAGCTATATGAAGCAAAAATAGATGTTCAAAAAGCTTACATCCTAAGAGGTAAGGCTATGGAATCTGGGGTTAGTTTTATTAATACAAAAAACCCTAAGTACTTAGGAGAAGTAAAAGAGTATATGGAGCTATCTGATGAATATATAAAAAATTTCGTTCAAAAGGTAAAGATTGTTGAAACTAAAGTAGAATAACAAATTATTATCTAAAAGCTTGCTTGCTAAGGCAAGCTTTTTGGAATTAAATAATAAATGCAATTTTGCATAAAAATATGAGTTATGTTATAATAGTTAACTTGTAAAGTCATATTTACAAATGGAGGGAATCAATGAAAAAATTAAATATTTGTATAGATATTGATGGGACTATAACAGATCCATATCATTTTATACCGTATATGAATGAAATGTATAATGATAATATAAAAGCTGAAGATTGTTATACCCATAGATTAGAAGTTTTATATAATAAATCGCTAGAAGATATATTAGAAAAGTTTCATAATGAATATAGCTATTGTTATAAAGAAGCAGATATAGTTGAAGGTTCTCATAGTATAATAACCAAACTACATAATGAACACAATTTATACTTTGTAACAGCTAGAAGTGAGATATTAGAGCAGCATACATTAGAGTGGCTTATAGAGAAAGAATTTCCCAAAATAGATGTTCACTTATTAGGAAGTTATTATAAGGTAGACAAGGCAAAAGAATTGAACTGTAATGTTTTTATAGAAGATAACCCTGATAACGCCTTAGAATTAGCACAAGAAGGTATAAAAGTTCTTCTTATAGAAACTAACTATAATAAGGCTATAAGTCATGAAAATGTAATAAGAGTTAAAAATTGGTATGAGATAAGTGATATAATAAAAAATTTATCTTTATAATATAAGTTTGGGGGAGGTTAAATATGATAGAAGTTAATTTCCAAAATAAAAAAGGAAAGCTAAAACTTAAAAGTGATGATGTAGTAGACACACTAAGGTTACGCCCTGACTTTGAATATGTAGAAGATATATCTAATACTATAAATCAAAGAAATATAATGGTATTTGACTGTAAATTAGATAAATCAGTATTTAGATATGAAGAATTAGAAGACTTAATGGAAGAACTTGGAGAAGACGTTGATGAATCTTATTTTCAAGTATTATTTGAAGATATAAGAGCTTATTTAAAAGATGCTTGTGATGAAATAGAAGCTGATTTACAAGAGGAATATATGTATGATAATTTAAGGTGTCATTTTGAGATATACGATATAGATGATACATTTACAGATGTCAAGTTTGTATTCGCTGTATCATTTGCAAATATTAAAATAGCATCCCTTATGAATTTAACAAAAATAATATCAAAAAGATTATTACAAGGTGAATCAAAATATTATAATTAAAAAGGATGAGACGTTAAAATCTCATCCTTTTATACTATTTAGCTGAATTAACAGAGCCTAAAACGTTTTCTATTTTATCTTCTACAACTGATTGTATAGCATCTCTACCAGCACCTATATATTTTCTTGGGTCAAATTCCTTTGGATTTTCAACTAAGAACTTTCTTACAGCTCCAGTCATAGCTAATCTTAAGTCTGTATCCATGTTTATTTTACATACAGCCATAGAAGTAGCTTTTCTTAACATATCTACAGGTATACCCTTAGCACCAGCTATACTTCCTCCGTACTTATTACAAGTTTCAATAACTTCAGGATCAACAGAAGAAGCACCATGAAGAACTATTGGGAATCCTGGTAATTTATTTTGTATTTCTTCTAATATATCAAATCTTAATTTAGCTTCTCCTTTAAACTTAAATGCTCCATGAGAAGTTCCTATAGCTATAGCTAGTGAATCAACACCAGTTCTTTGTACAAAGTCTACTGCTTGGTCTGGATCAGTATAAACGTGATGCTCTGCTACAACATCATCTTCAATACCTGCTAATACACCAAGCTCAGCTTCAACAACAACGCCGTGTGCATGAGCATAGTCTACTACTTCTTTAGTTATTCTAATGTTTTCTTCATATTCGTGATGAGAACCGTCTATCATAACAGATGTAAATCCTACTTCTACACACATTTTAACTGTTTCTAGGTCTGAACCGTGATCTAAGTGTAGAGCAACGTCTAATCCTAATTCATTAGATGCAGTTTCAATCATATTTACTAATGTCTTAGGTCCAGTATATTTTATAGCTGAAGCCGAAGCTTGTAACATAACAGCTGAATTTTTAGCTTTAGCAGCTTTTAATACTCCTTGTACTTGTTCTAAGTTACTTATATTAAAAGCGCCTATAGCATATCCGCCTTCATAAGCTTTTTTAAACATTTCTTTAGTACTAATCAATGCCATGGTTAATCCTCCCTTTGATATGTAAAATAATAAGTTATTTGAATACATTATTGTATTTCTTTACCAAATATATTATACCCATAAAAATTAAAAAATGTATAGATAAAATTGTAATAACCAAAATTTAAAAGTATAATAATATTCATGTATAATAATACTTATAATAGTAGAAATTAGGAGGTACAATATGCCACAGATAATAATAAGAGGTATAAAACCAGAAAAATTATGTGAAATAAGTGAAAATATGATAGATGAGTTAGTTGAAGCTGTAAAGTGTCCAAGGGATTATTTTGAAATAGAGTGCATACAATCTGTAGCCGTAAGAAATGGACAAATATCAGATGCATATCCATTTGTAGAGGTTGCATGGTTCGATAGAGGTCAAGAAGTACAAGACAAGGTTGCTAAAATAATTACGGATAATATAAGAAATAATTTGAATGTAGATAGTATGGATTTAGCATTTACAGTTTTTGAAAAAGAAAAATACTATGAAAATGGACAACATTTCTAAAAACTCAGCATATATAAGTTGGAGGATAAAATGGGTAAAAAACAACGTTTAGAAAAAATTCTATCAAATTTAGGATATGGAAGTAGAACAGAAATAAAAAAATACTGCAAATACGGTATAGTTACTGTAAATGGACAAGTAGCTAAAAACTCATCAATGCAAGTAGATCCAGAAACTGACTGCATTATATTCGATGGTGAGAAAGTTGAATATAGAGAATATATATATATACTATTAAATAAGCCAGCTGGATGTATATCTGCTACTTTTGATAAACATGACAAAACGGTATTAGATCTAATAGATCCAAAATATCTTTCATTTGAGCCATTTCCAGTAGGTAGATTGGACAAGGATACGGAGGGTTTATTAGTGATTACAAATGATGGTCAATTATCACATAGAGTTTTATCCCCAAAAAAACATGTACCAAAGACCTATTATGCAAAAATTGAAGGTGCCGTTACAAAAGATGATGTTGAAGCTTTTGAAAAAGGGGTAGAACTTGATGATGGATATATTACTATGAGTTCAAGCCTTAACATAATAAAGTCTGATGATATATCAGAGATAGAGTTAACTATACATGAAGGCAAGTTTCATCAAGTAAAAAGAATGTTTGAAAGTGTAGGAAAGAAGGTTATATATTTAAAAAGGATATCTATGGGCGGGTTAAAATTAGATGAAAATCTAGCTTTAGGAGAATATAGAGAATTAAGTGATGAAGAGTTAATACTCCTTGAACAAAGATAATAAGATTAAATAAAATAAAAGCATTATGGAGGACTAAAAGTGAAAAAAAGAGATATTATAGAAATAAATGTAGACAAGATGGCATTTGGAGGGAATAGCGTAACTTACATAGATGACAAAAAGGTTGAAATGAAGGGCGGGATAACTGGTCAAAAAGTTAAAGCTCTTATAAAGAAAATAAGAAAAGATAAAGCAGAAGCAAAATTTCTAGAAGTATTAGAAAGATCTCCTTTAGAAACTCAAGAACCGTGTAAGCATTTTGATGTATGTGGAGGATGTACAATTTTATCTGTTCCTTATGATAAACAATTAGAAATAAAAGAAAAGCAGGTTATGGATTTGTTTTTAAGTGAAGATTTATCTGGATTTCAGTTTCAAGATATAACTTCTAGTCCGAGAGAAAGAAAATATAGAAATAAGATGGAGTATACATTCGGAGATGAAATAAAGGGAGGTCCTTTAACACTAGGTCTTCATAAAAAAGGTAAAAATATGGATATAGTAACTGTAGATGGATGCTTCTTAATCGATGATGACTATCTACAAGTATTAAAATCTACAGTAGATTACTTTAGTTCAAAAGAAATACCTTACTACAGAACCTTAAGTCATGAAGGTTATTTAAGAAACTTAGTTGTTAGAAAAGGTATAAATACAAATGAGATAATGGTAAATATAGTTACATCATCTCAACTTGATTTTGACATGACTGAATATAAAAATTTATTATTAGATTTAAACTTAGAAGCAAATTTAGTAAGTATTTTACATACTGTAAACGATAGATTATCAGATGCTGTATATTGTGATGAACTTAGAATATTACATGGAAGAGATTATATATATGAAGAATTATTAGGTCTTAAGTTTAAAATATCTCCTTTTTCTTTCTTCCAAACTAATACCAAAGGTGCAGAAGTATTATATGATATAGCAAGAGAATTTATAGGAGAACATGAAAATAAGGTTATATTTGATTTATATAGTGGAACAGGAACAATAGCACAAGTTATGGCTCAAAAGGCAAAAAAAGTAATTGGTATAGAAATAGTAGAAGAGGCAGTAGAGGCAGCCAAAGAAAATGCTAAGTTAAACAAATTAACTAACTGCGAATTTATTGCTGGAGATGTTGGACAAAAGGTTAAGACTATAAAAGCAAAACCGGATTTAATAATAGTAGACCCTCCAAGACCTGGTGTTCATAAAGATGCAATAAAAGATATAGTTAACTTTAATTCAAAAGAGATAATATATATATCGTGTAATCCTAAGACATTAGTTAAAGACTTAGTTGAGTTTAAAAAATATGGATATAATATAGAAAAGGTTAGATGTATGGATATGTTCCCTAATACTCCTCACGTTGAAACTATAGTAAAGTTGAAGAAACATTAATAGATAAATATATGATAGTAAAATCATATTTAATAAAGGATGAATATTATGGACGGAACAATAAGAAAATATATAAAGCCAGGTATAAGAGTAAAAATTGTACAAAAACAAGACCAACGTACTGGAAAATTAACTGAGGGTATAGTAAAAAGAATTCTTACTAATTCAGATACTCATCATCACGGTATTAAAGTTATGCTTGAGGATGGAACTGTAGGAAGGGTAAAAGAAATAGAATAACATATACTTAAGTAGAAAACATCTAACTTTAGTTAGATGTTTTCTACTTACTACAATGATATAAACAATATAAATTGTATAGAATTTAAAAATATGGCAATAATCTAAATATCATTGTAATTTAAGAGATGTTATAAAATTAGAGATATCGACAAATTTTGAGATTTATCGATATTTTCAATTAAATCTCTTGAAGTTAAATAGAAACTATGTTAAAATTTTAGTATTATATGAATGTTAAAAATATTCAACTTAGCAAAAGGAAAGCGTTTAACCTTGTTGCAAGATATTTCTGAAAGTTGATTACATTTATATTCAACTAAAATTAAAATAGGAGGGAAATTCAAAATGTTAAAAGCATGGAATCAAATGAGTTTGGTTAAGCGTATTCTTATAGGTTTAATCGTCGGTATTATTTTAGCTCTTGTAGCTCCTGGACCATTAAAGCCAATAGGAATTTTTGGTTCATTATTCGTAGGTGCCTTAAAAGCGGTTGCGCCTATACTGGTATTATTCTTAGTAACATCTGCTATAGCTCAACACAAAAGTGGTCAAAAGACTAATATGAAAACAGTTATCATTCTTTATCTTTTTGGAACATTTGCAGCAGCAGTTGTTGCTGTTGTGGCAAGTTTTATGTTCCCAACGGTATTAACACTTGCAGCAGGAGTTGAAAATGCAGCACCTCCAGGAGGTGTTGGAGAGGTACTAAAAGCATTACTTATGAATTTAGTTTCTAATCCAGTAACTGCACTTTCTGAAGCTAACTACATTGGTATTTTAGCTTGGGCGTTAATTCTTGGTCTTGCATTAAAAAATGCATCTGAATCTACAAAAGTAGGGATTAACAATCTTTCAGACGCATTAGCTACAATAGTAAAATGGGTAATAAACTTTGCACCAATAGGGATCATGGGACTAGTATTTGATACAATTGCTACAAGTGGTATAGAATCTTTACTAAGCTATGGTCAATTACTTCTTGTATTAGTTGGTTCGATGTTATTTGTTGCACTTGTTGTAAATCCGCTTATAACATTTGCTTTTATACGTCAAAATCCATATCCACTTGTTCTAAAGTGTTTAAAAGAAAGTGGTATTACAGCATTCTTTACACGTAGTTCAGCTGCTAATATACCAGTAAATATGACACTATGTGAAAAGTTAGGTTTAGATAAAGATACTTACTCAGTATCAATTCCACTTGGAGCTACTATAAACATGGCAGGAGCTGCAATTACAATAACTGTATTATCACTTGCAGCAGCTAAAACACTAGGTGTTCCAGTAGATTTTGGTACTGCATTAATTCTTAGTATAGTTGCAACTGTAAGTGCTTGTGGAGCATCAGGAGTAGCTGGTGGTTCATTACTACTTATCCCTCTTGCATGTAGTTTATTTGGTATTCCAAATGACATAGCAATGCAAGTAGTTGGGGTAGGATTCATTATAGGAGTTATCCAAGACTCTTGTGAAACTGCACTTAACTCTTCAACAGATGCACTTTTCACTGCTACTGCTGAATTTGCAGAGTGGAAAAAGGCAGGAAAGAAAATCGTTATTCCTAAGAACTAATAACAATTATTTAATGATATAAATAAGCCCTCTATTTTAGCTCAATGCTACAATAGAGGGCTTATTCTTTGCAGGTTTTGTAGCTTCAATGTAAGTCTTAACATATCCATAAGTATATGCTAATATAGCTCCACCTTTTTCTTTCATGTTTTTGATATAAGCATCTGCATTTGTTATTTTAGAAGCTAAAACCTTTGGTGGATCTCCGTAGTTTTTACCGAAATCAGCATCAGAGTTTGGTACTCCTGTATTAGTAGCTTTATCCATGAATATAAAATCAAATATATCAATATCATTAGTTATAGATTTCGTAGAATAATCTTTGAAATAAAAAAATTAACCAATTGATTAATCAATTGGTTAATTTTGTATGTATACTATTTCTTTAATTCTTGTTTTCCAGTTACAGAGCTTTTGTCATCCATTTTGAATGTATCCTTAGCTTCTTGAGTAGTAAAGTATACATTTCCTTCAACTTTATTATCAACTAGCTCGAAGTTTTCAGCTGAAACATATAAATCACCTACAAAAGTTCCATGTTGAATACTAGCGTTTGGACTATTTACAGTTAACTTTGGTGCAGTTAAAGTGAATCTAGCAGTTACGTTACGATCTTCATCTTGAGTGTAAAGAGCTATTTTACGTTGTACTACATCTTTACCAGCATCATCTTTTTTACCATTTTTGAATTCGCCGTCAAGCACTAAATCTTTATCAAATTTTAAATCTTTTAGTGTGGCTATTATCCATGTACCTTCGTTGCTTATTGCTTTTTCAAAAGCTTCATTAGTATCTACTATTGATGCTGTTGTTACAACATCTGGAGTTGATTCTGGTTTTGGTGCTGGAGTTTCTTGTTGAGTTTTTTCTCCAGTTTGATCTTCAGCAGGTTCTTGTTTAGCACATCCAACAAATACAGCAGTTGATAAAGCTAATGATAATAATAATGCTTTTCTTTTCATTTATAAATCCTCCTACGTAAAAATTATTTTCTGTTAATTATTATAACCAAAAATAATAAATATAACATAAATTTTGATAAAAATAGTCTTATATAATAAAATATAAAACTTTGTAAGATATTTGTTATTTATTTTTATACTTTATATTGTATAATGAATAGATAATACAAAAAAGGATGGTAATTAGTAATGGGGAAATATTACCTATATGTGGTTCTCACAAGAACGAATACAATGATATCTAAACTCATCTCATTAATTAAAGATGATGAATTTACTCATGCATCTATATCATTAGATAAAGAACTTAATAATATGTACAGTTTTAGTAGAAAACATACTTACAATCCTTTCGTTGGAGTATTTAGGCAAGAGGAGATTGATAAAGGAATATATAAATTACAAAAATCATTACATGGTACAATAATAGAGCTTGAGGTATCGAAGCAGCAATACAAGGATGCTACAAGACTATTAAATCACTTTATTAATAATAGTGACCAGTATAGATATAATTATAAGGGTTTACTGGACGGTATGCTTAATAAGGAATCTTGTTATGATAGTAGATTCCTATGTTCGGAATTCGTATATTATATTTTAAATGAAAGTGGTATTATAGATTTGAATATATCAAGAAATCTTGTTAGACCACAAAATTTACTAAGCTTAGAGGGTAGTATAATTTATAGAGGGAATCTTAAAGAATTAAAATATAAATACAAAAATTATGATTCTATAGAAATAGAAGCTGGAGAATTAAGTGTCGGTTAGGAATAACCCTAAATACATAAAAAATAGAAAAATATAATTATTAATGTAGTTTTTAGTATTAAAGAAAATTTCTCTATACTCAAAAACTACATTCTTTTTATGTATACAAATAGTTATATGTTGACATAAACATAATAATAGAATTATAATTTGATTAGTAAATTACTAAACCAGTAATGTTGATGGAGGTAAAAAATGAAAATACCAACTACTTTAAAACATAAACCAGTTATAGTATGTGAAAACTATGAAAATATTGACGGAAGAACTGCTTATAATACAGACGCTAAGGGTATTTCCTTGGGATTAGCTCAATGGAATGATAGAGGGAAGGTAGATATTTCGGCAAAAGTATGGAGACACACAGGGGAAAAATGGTCAAGGCAGTCTGAAGAATTACCATTCCACCGAGTACTTGATCTTGCAATTTTAGTTTGTAGTACAAAGCTTCACTTTAGAGAGGCTTATAGATACGAAAACTTATATGATACAGAAAATCCTATTATAGATAGAGTAGGATTACAGGGTGATGCAATGACTGTATCTGTATGTACCGACAATGAAAAAATTAATGAAGATATTAAATTGTTTAGTCAGGCGCTGAGTGATGATGACGAGCTTATCGGTGAACGTTTACGTACTTTATCAAGAATATTAAAGGGTATGGGCTATTAATATATAACAAAAAAAGAAATTGAGGTATTATAAGTGGAGATTTAAGGAGATTCACATGAATACAGTAAAAGTAAAAAATATAGTAATAGGTGATGGGATACCAAAAATTTGCGTACCAATTGTAGCAAAAAATAAAAAAGAAATAATAGAAGACGCATTGAGTTTTGCAAATATAAAAATAGATATTGTAGAATGGCGTGTAGATTGGTTTGAAGATGCATCAGATATAGAAAAAGTCAAAGCTGTTTTAAAGGACTTAGTTCGTTCTTTAAATAATATCCCTCTACTATTTACTTTTCGTACATCTAAAGAAGGTGGAGCAAAAGAAATAAGCCCTAATGAATATGCTAAGTTAAACAAAGCTGTAGCAGCTACTGGATTAGTAGATATTATAGATGTTGAAGCCTTTACAGGAGATGAAGTTGTAAAAGATATAATTGAATATGCACATTCTGAAGGAATAAAAGTTATTGCTTCAAATCATGATTTTTATAAGACTCCATCTAAGGATGATATAATATATCGTTTAAGAAAAATGCAAGATATTGGAGCCGATATTCTAAAAATTGCAGTAATGCCAAATTCTAAATTGGATGTTTTAGAGTTGTTAGAAGCTACTGTTATTATGTCAGAAAAATATGCTACCAGGCCTATTGCCACAATATCTATGGCATCAGTAGGTGTTATAAGTCGTTTAACAGGAGAAGTATTTGGGTCTGCATTAACATTTGGTGCAGCAAAAAAAGCTTCAGCTCCTGGGCAAATAGGTGTAGACGATTTGTATAATGTATTACAGTTAGTTAATAAAAGTATTAAATAATTAATAAATAAGAAAATAAAGGCTATGAGCTATTTTAAAGTTCATAGCTTTTTTTGCATAGAAATTAAAGTTAAGTGTAAAAATATTACAGTTAATAAATATAAAGGAGGATAATAATTTATATGAATAAATTTATATATGCTATTATGACTGTAATGATAGGAGGAATATTAGGTGTTGGAGTTATAGCTGATAAGGATAATCAAAATTTTAAAACACAAGCAATAGAAAAGAAATATGACGATATAGAAAATGTAATTATTGATAAAAAAACAATAAATAAAAAAGAAAATAATGTGGTTGCCAGTATAAATATGCCAGTTATAAAATATAAAAAATATGATGATAAACCTAAAGATATAAGCGAGATATTTGAAGCTAAAGCTATAGAATTCTATGATGATGCCAAAAAAAGTAATAAAAACTATGATAATTATGTAGTTGATATAGACTACGAAATTATGAGAAACAATAGAAATATATTAAGTATATATACTATGTACAATAAATATGATGATAATTCTACAGAATATTATAATGATGTAGCTTATAATATAGACTTAAGAACTGGGGACTTATTAGATTTAAAAGATTTATTTATAGTGGATTATAACTATGAAAAAGCAATAAATAAAGAAATAAAAAAAATAATTAATAATGATAAGGATAGAAACTTGTATAAGAAATTTGAGGAGATAGCAAGCAATCAAAAATACTATTTAAAAGATAATAAATTAATTATATATTTTAGCCCTGGTGAAATAGCTCAAAATGGCATAGGGAACCCTAGATTTGAAATTCCTATAAGTTTATTTGGTGAAAATTTCAAGAACGAATATATAGTAAATTAAAATAAATTTACAAAAACTCCTAAGAATACTTATATGACAATAATATTTAGGAGGGTTGATAAATGAAAATATCCAAATTAGGAGTTTCTATAGTTATAAGTATATTAATGTTTATTACATTGTATCAAAATGATTTTATTTATAATCTAGATACAAAACAGACACCACAAGTATTTTTGGAACAAGGACTAAAATCAATAAAAATAAAGGAACAAAATATAAGAGTAAAAAAAGATAACATAAACATAAGCGGGAAAATGCCTGTAGTATATTATAAAGATAAAAATATACAACAAAATATAAACCTCCTTATAGATAGAGAGGTTAATGAGTTTGTAAATACTGAAATTCAAAATTCACAGTTATATAATGAAAAATATAAAAAGAATGTTGAAATAAATTACTATATTCCATTTGAAGATAAAAATATATTAAATATAGTAATAAATAAAAAAATATTTTTAAATAAAGATAGTTATTACTTTATAAAAGATAGCTATGTATTTGATTTAAATAGTGGCCAAATAGTATCAATTGGAGAGTTATTAAAAGATAACCCAGACTATAAAAAAACCATTAGAGACTATATAGTTAATTATATAAATAAAAATAATTTGCCCTATAGTACGAATAAAATAATAATAGATTCAAAAACAGGATATTACTTATTAGATGATGGAATTGGAGTATACTTTAATCCTTATAAAGATAATTACGAAAAGTTAGATTATGAATTTAAAATTCCATATAGTATATTTAAAAACAAAATAACCAAAGTAAAAACTAATCCTTTAAGTGCAAGTATAGACTATATAAATATAATAAGAGAAGAGCCTTATATAAATAGTATATTAAACATACCTGTAATAAGCATTGATAATAAGGATATAGAAAAGAAAATAAATAAAATGTTAAGAAAAGAAGTTTTAGACTTTTTTGAAAAAGTAAAAAAAGAAGCTTCTCAATATTACAGTAATGCTAAGGGAGTAGGAATAAATCCTTTTGTAGCAAACGTAACTTTTGATATAAAAGAAAATGAAAATAATATATTGAGCATATACACAATATACTATCAGTACAGTGGTGGAGCCCATGGGTACAATAATGATATTACTTATAATATAGACTTATCAGATGGAGAACTAATAGAACTAAAAGATTTATTTAAAGAAAATGTAGATTATAAAAATATAATAAACAAAAAGATAAACAAACAAATAGACGAAATGATAGAAGCGAACGGAGAAAGTACTCCTATATATGAGTTTAAAGGAATAAAGGATAATCAACCTTTTTATCTTCAGGATAACAATTTAGTTATATATTTTGAACTATATGAAATAGCACCTTATGCGGCTGGAATTCCTAAGTTTGAAATACCACTAAAAGAATTAAAAGATGTATTAAGTGAAAAGTATAAAGAGTTACTTCTAAAGTAACTCCTTATACTTTTATAATATCCAACTGATAAACTTGAGCAACGGACCTGATCTTCAAGGGCGTTGGCGACATGAGCGCAGCGAATTTTTTATCTTTTAAGCTTTTTACTCATTAGCATATGCTCTTGATAAACATCTTTTATTAAGTTTTTTAATTGCCAATTTATATTTGTAGGAGTCAATGTAGCCATTAATGGTCTTTGCAATCCATGTTGTTTAAACTTATCTAAAAAATCATGAATTTCCTTTTGAGAAAATCCACAAAGCAACATAAACTTAACATCAGGGTAATTATTATTAGATTCGAAGTCAATATTTTTTTTAGCCCATGAATCGCTTAAAAGGTCTTCAGGTGTACTATCTAATAAAAATTTTTCAACTATCATATATTCATCTTCATTTGATTTGTTTAAGAAATCACCTAAATCTTTTCTTTCCTCTTGCTTATATCCGTATATAAGTATCTTATGTATATTATGATTCCTATTATTATTTTCCACATCTATTTTTTGAAAACTCATTTTATCATCTCCTCATAACATTAATATCCAATAAATAGATATTCTAAACAAGTAAAGGATATTAGTCTAAATATTAACTAATATCCTATATAAATTATTTATATCTTAATTCTGCTATTTTTGTAACTGCTGTATACACACGCGATATTTCATACCAGGTTTTAAAATCAACTACTCCTGATTGAGGTAATCCAAATATACGTTGAAATTCTTTTACTGATGTTTGAGTTGCATCATCAAAAGTACCATTTTCTCTAACCTTTGGTAGAGCGGGGTAACCATTAGATATAGCATTTAGCTGGTTTTGAATAGTCCTTACATCGCTACCGGTAGACCCTAATTGAAGAGATTTACCAGGATAAGAAACTGGAACACCTGTAACTACAGGGGCCTGTGCAAATACTAGGTCATTACCATAAAAATTTTTTATAATTTGTTCATAGGTTTGACCTTGTGCTCCTAATTCTTTACTTCCCCATTGGGTCATTTGACCTGGACATTGAGATTTTTCACCATCACAGTATTGTGCTAAAAGGGGCTGTCTAGCACTTGGAGGTCTTTTTATAAAAGTGCTAAATATCTCGTCAACGACTACGCTTATAGTATCAAATACATTTCTTTTATTTATAAATTTATGATCATATGCTGTGGTTGAAGTTATAGTATAGTTATATCCTTGGTTTCTATACCATTCTGTAAATACCCTATTTAAAGTAAATGATACTATTGCTAATACGTTTGCATATATAGTCTGAGTTGGCCAAGTAGAGTATATTTCAGATGATGCTACATTTTTTATATAATCTTTGTATGTTATCCAGTAATTTTGAGCAGATGCATCATCAGGCATACCATCATGAACAATTATAAATTCAGGAACCACAGGGTTATCCAAAACAACAAAGCCTGTTGGAGGTGGAAGTGGTTTTAGATCATCTTCTGGTATTTTCGGCGGGTAATTTCCCCACAAAGTATTTGCTCCTATAGTAAATACAAGTTCATTTTGTCGAGAATACAATAGAGGGCTTCTTGTTTTAGGCACTAATTGAATAGGTTGCCTCGCTTCAACGGTGGCAAATACTTGTGTTCCGTTTATAATGATGGTTTCATATCCATCTTTTATAACTTCTACTAAATATTCACTATAAGGTCTTACAGTTGAACCAGGAGTAAGTGAATACTCTACATCTGGTGCAAGTACAGTTAACCCAGTAACCTGACCTGATATATCAGTTTTTAAATTCTGATAAACTGAAGTAGGAGAACTAGATGATTCATCTGGTACAGAATATACGTTAACTGTTGCATCTTGAACAGGTCTATTTGTATTACTATCAACTACAAATACGGTTAATAGTCCATCTGCCATATTTTATAACATCCCTTCTTAATATGTTTTTAACTAACTATTATATATTATGAAAATGATGTACAAATTGTTAAGTTATTTGGCAATAATATAATTAGATATTATCTAGAGAGGAAGATAAAGATGAAATTAGAATTATTATTATTATCGATAGCACCAGGAATAGCATTTGGATTATGGATATATTTAAAAGATAAGTATGATAAAGAACCTCTTTATCTTTTACTTAAGGTATTTATATTTGGATGTTTATGTACTATTCCAACATTAATAGTAGAGAATATATTAACATATTTTAATATATTCGATGGATTATTATCAGTTGCATATATATCATTTATAATTGCTGGATTTACAGAGGAATATTTTAAAAGATTAGTAGTATTAAAATCTGCTTTTTCTAGTAAAGACTTTAATGAAAAGTTAGATGGTATAGTATATTGCGTTTTTTCAGCTTTGGGATTTGCTACTATAGAAAATATATTGTATGTATTTTTTAATACCAGTATGGAAGCTTTTCAAATTGGAATCAATAGAGCCTTAATATCTGTACCTGCTCATATGTTATTTGGAGTTACAATGGGATATTATCTATCTTTATATAAATATAGTAGTATTGATAGCACAAAGAAAAAAAGCTATTTGAGAAAATCCCTTTATGTTCCTATTTTACTACATGGATTATTTGACTTTATACTTATGAGTAATTTAAGTTGGGCTATGATAGTGTTTATTATTTATGTGTTATACTTATGGAAGATAAATTTAGATAGATTAGACGAATATACTAAAGATTCTAAATATCAATGTAGTAGAAAACACCATAGAAATGAACTTAAATAAGTTATTAAGTAAGGGGGTAAATTATGATTAATGATGCAAAAGAAATAGCTTTATTAGGTGGACAATTTCTTAAAGAAAATTTCATGAAAAATATAAGAATAGATATAAAGGGATATAAGGACTTAGTAACTGAAGTCGATTATAAATGTGAGGAAATAGTAATTAAAGAAATTGAAAAGAGATTTCCAAAGCATAGCATATTATCAGAAGAAAAGGGATTTATAGATAAAAATTCAGAGTATAAATGGATACTAGACCCTTTGGACGGAACAATAAATTTTGCTAAGGGAATACCTTTATTTGGAATAATATTATCATTATTACATAATGAAGAGACTATAGTTGGAGTTATATACCTACCTATGTTAAATGAACTTTATTATTGTGAAAAAAATAAAGGTGCTTATTTAAATGATTCAAAAATAAGTGTATCTAATACTTCTAACTTACAAGATGCTATAATATCTGTAGGAGATTTTAATATAGGAAAAGATGATGAGATGAAGAAAAAAGACAATATAGAGATGTCAAATATAATAAATAAATTTTCACAAAGCACAATGCGTACTAGATGTTTTGGAGCTGCAAGTGTAGATTTAAGTTTTTTAGCAAGTGGAAAGACAGATGCTCTATTTTATGCATTTTGCAGTCCTTGGGATGTACTAGCAGGAGAATTATTATTAAAAGAATCAGGTGGAAAAATAACTTACTTAGGCGATAATAACATATATTCTAATCAAAAATTACACAATAGTATAGTAAGTAAGCTAGCTGAGTTGTAAACTATATATTAATATATAAGGTAGTGCTGGTTTAACAGCACTTATTTTTTTCAATTAATAAAATTTATATGTAGTAATATAGATAAATAAGTAAATAATTAAAATAATAAGATTAGTATTTATTAAAAATTTGGGAGGGTTATATGGGCAGTATAAATAAAAAACAAGAGTTCGTTATAGCTAAATTTTTAAAAAGGTATAATTATGATGGGGTACTAGAAATATTATCAGAGGTAGGTATAGATAATGGAGATTTATATAATTTTATAAGCTCATGTAAATATGCTGTAAATTTTGATTTTAAAACAGCTATAAAAAAATTAGATAAATTAAGTAATCCAGTTTTAAATAGAAAAGAAATTAAGGCTCTAAAAAACAATTTAGCTAAGTTAATAGATGGAGAGCCAGAATCTATACTTTCCGAATTAATAGCAAATATTAAGATTCAAATAATAAATGAAGAATACATAGATTTTTTAGGTAGATTATATAGACTAAAGGAGGCTTTGTTTAAATATATATTTGTTCAAAGCCAATATGATAATAAAAAAGATAGAATATCTATGCATGGGAATATGGTTTCAAAGAGAAGTATATTAAATACTCTAAAAAAGAAGTATAATATATATAATGGTAATTTAATCCATGGTGTTACAAACTATGTACACAAGTATGTAAGAAAAACGAAAAGAATAGAAAAAGTTCTTGAAATGCTTAATAGCGATAAGCTTGAAAAATTAATACATCTTAGAAATGAGTGTCCTGTTGGACATGGATTTAGAGGGGTTAGCAAAGAAGATATAGAACAAATATACGGCGAACCTATGGAAGTAATACAAGATTTTATAAAAATCTGCGAACTTTTAGATTTGGAAATAAAAACCAACAAATATGATGTAATAAATGATATTATAATAGAGCTTATCGGTAAGTATTTACGTTATGAAGGAGATGAGGTAGCTGATGAATAAGGTAGGTAAAGAAATATTAGAATGGATAAAAACAATAGCAGTAGCCCTAGTAATAGCATTTATAATAACAACTTTTGTAAGACCTACATTAGTAAGAGGATATTCTATGTATCCGACTCTAGAAGAAAATGATTATTTGATTATAAGTAGAATGGCTTATAAAAATGATATTCCTGATAGAAGAAACATAATAGTATTTAAATCGCATTTGATTCAAGAAAATGGAAAAGGTAAAGACCTAGTTAAAAGGGTTATAGCTATTCCAGGGGATCATCTTGTTATAAAAAACAGTGAAGTATATATAAATGATGAACTCCAAAAAGAACCATACATAAGTGCAGCATATACTGCGGGAGATATAGATATGGTGATTCCAGAGGGACAAATATTTGCTATGGGAGATAACAGGGAAAATAGTATGGATAGTAGGGACCCTCAAGTAGGATTAGTTTCTATAGATGATATAATGGGTAAGGTCATATTGAGACTGTATCCATTTAATAAAATAGGGTCCTTAGAATAAAGGTGAGATAGTTGAGACTAGGAATATCTTCTTTAAGCTTTGAGCTAAAAGATAAAATATATATGTGCAAAAGTGAAGGGCTAAATCATATAGAATTAGGTATAGATAACTTAGATGAATATGAAATACTATATGATTATATAGACGAAATAAACAAGCATAATATAAGCGTAGGTATACATTTGCCAATGGAATTAAATACATGCGAAAATATAGATTATATAAGAAATGCATGGGTAGATTTTATGTGCAAAAACTTTGAGCATGCACATAAACTAAATTTAAAATATTTTAATATTCACCTTGGATATGTTATGACTAATAGGTTTCTGTCTAATAAACCTAAATATCTAGATAACTCTATAGATTTTTTTAAAAAAATATGCTCAAAATCTAGAGAGATAGATATATATATAGAAAATACATATTCTAAGCAAGGAGACTTTAGCAATGTTGGAAATTGCTTATACGATTTTGAGTATATATTTAGCAAATTAAATAATATAGGTAACTTAGGTTTTTGTTATGATACTGGTCATAATCTTATAAATAAAGATCTATATATAAAAAGCTTGTACAATAAAACCAAACTAATACACTTAAGTGATAATGATGGTTTAAATGATTTACATATAGGATTAAAACATGGATTACTAGATATAAATGAGATATCTAATATAGTTAATATAAAAGGGGTTAAATATATTGTACTAGAAATTCAGGACAAGTATATAAATGAAAGCAAAGACTTAATAAAAAATATTATAATATTATAATTAGAAATAATTTGATATGGTAAGAATATAAAAGAGGTATATACCTCTTTTTTTTTCATATAAATTAATACAATAGGATATAATTTAAGGGGTGTTATAATGAATAATATTAAAGTTAGTATAAGAAATAAAATACTAGAATATCCTAAAGGAATTACTCTAGAGAATATAAGCAAAGACCTTAAAAATGAGTATAAGGGCATTATAACCTTAGGAGTTGTAGATAATAAATTAAGGGAATTAAATGAAACTATAGATAAAGATTGTAACATAGAATTTATAGATACATCTAATGAAGATGGAATGAGGGTTTATTTTAGAGGGTTATCCTTTGTATTTATAAGAGCTTGTGAAGAAATATTAAAAGGTTGTAATGTAACAATAGAACATTCTTTATCCCATGGATTATACTGTGAAATAAAGTATGAAAGAGATATAAATCAAGAGGATATAGATAATATAGAAAACAAAATGAGAGAAATAATAGATAATAATGAGCCTATCAAAAGAGAAATAGTATCGAAAGAAGAAGCTATAGATATATTTAATAATTTTGGAAGGCATGCAAAGTCTGAACTTATGAAATATAAGCAAGATGATAGTGTTAAAATATATGAGTGTGGTTGGTTAAAAAGCTATTTCTATGGCTATATGATTCCTTCTACAGGGTATCTTAGTATATTCAAACTCCAATATTATAAACCTGGTGTTGTTATAATGGGACCTCAAAGAGACAACCCAACAAAAGTTAGAGATTTTGAACCTCAACCAAAACTGGCAAGTATATATAGGGAGGCTGAAAAGTGGTCTACTTTAATGAACATAGACAAAGTTACATCACTAAATGAGATTGTATTAAAAGAAAACTATTCAGAATTAATAAGGATAGTAGAAGCTCTACATGAGAAAAAAATATCTCAAATCGCTGATATCATAGCTAATGATGAAAATAAAAGAATAATATTAATAGCGGCTCCATCTTCATCCGGGAAAACTAGCTTTGCACATAGATTGTCTGTTCAACTAAAAGTAAATAATTTACATCCTATACCAATATCTTTAGATGATTACTTTGTAGACAGAGAATCCACACCTAAAGATGATGAAGGAAATTATGACTTTGAATCTATACATGCAATAGATATTGACTTGTTTAATAAAGACTTAGAAAAACTATTAAATGGTGAAGAAGTAGAGTTGCCTACATTTAACTTTAAAACAGGAAATAGAGAGTATAACGGAAGAAAATTAAAGTTAAATGAAGACCAACCTATAATACTAGAAGGAATACATGGATTGAATCCACTACTTACTAAGTCAATACCTGATGAAAATAAATTTAAAATATATATAAGTGTATTAACACAAATTAACTTAGATGATCATAACAGAATACCAACTACAGATTTAAGATTAATTAGAAGAATAGTTAGGGATTATAATCATAGAGGATATAGTGCTCAAAGAACTATATTTCAATGGCCTTCAGTAAGGAGAGGAGAAGAAAAAAATATATTCCCATTCCAAGAAGAAGCAGATATCATGTTTAATTCAGCCAGTGTGTATGAATTAGCTGTTCTTAAAAAGTATGTAGAGCCTATTTTAAAGGAAATAGAAGTAAATTGTAGAGAATATAGAGAAGCAAATAGACTATTAAAGTTTTTACAGTATTTTGTAAGTCTAGATGATGAGCTAGACATACCTCCTACGTCTATAATAAGGGAATTTATAGGTGGAAGTAGAATAGTTCATTAATTATATAAGGGTATATCCATAAATATAAAGGTCCTGAATATTGACAAAATATCAGGACTTTTATATGGTATTTAGTATATACTTACTAAAGATAGTTTTGTATCGGGAGGTAATAGTTATGGAGTCTATATTGAAAGATATAATAAATAAAAATAAAAAATATACAAATTATGGACAAGTTGCAACGTACATACCAGAACTTAGAAATGCTAATAGAGAAGACCTTGGGGTTTGTATAATAGACACGGACAATAATGTATATCTATCGGGAGACCATGACAAAAAATTTACCATTCAAAGTGTATCCAAACCAATAGTATTGGCATTGGCGATAATGGATAATGATAAAGATTATGTTTTTTCAAAAGTAGGAATGGAACCTAGTGGAGATCCGTTTAACTCTATAACAAAGTTAGAAACAAATGATACTAAAAGACCATCTAATCCAATGATAAATGCTGGAGCTATAGTAACAACGTCTCTTATAAAAGGAAAAGATATTAAAGAAAAAGAACAAAGAATGTTGGACTTTTTTAGGAAATTATCTAAAAATCCTAACTTAGACATAAATTATGATGTATATAAATCAGAAAAATTAACCGGAGACAGAAACAGAGCTATGGCATACCTTTTGAAAAATGATGGTATAATACAAGATGATATAGAAGAATTATTGGATTTATATTTTAAGCAATGCTCTATAGAGGTAAGTGTTGTAGATTTGGCTAGAATAGCTTTAAATTTAGCTTCTTATGGAGTGGATATAACTACAGGAGAAAGAATAATAGATGAAGAAACATCTAGAATAGTAAAAACATTTATGGTTACATGTGGAATGTATGATGCATCAGGTGAATTTGCTATAAAAGTTGGAATACCTGCTAAATCAGGAGTAGGTGGTGGAATAATGGCATCAGTTCCAAGTAAAATGGGTATAGGTGTATTCGGTCCAGCACTTGATAAAAAGGGAAATAGTATAGCTGGAACTAAGGTATTACAAGACTTATCAAAAAATTTACAACTAAATATTTTCTAAAATATAGAATTTTTTGACAATTATTCTTGACTTGTTATATAATAAAAGTAATTTATATAATTTTTTATTAGGGGTGGGGACATGAAAGATGTCTTGGTATTAAGGGAGTTAGAGGGGATAAAAGCAATATCGCATCCGTATAGGATCGAAATATTAGAATCGTTTGATAAAGAGCCACTGTCGGCAAAACAGTTATCAGAAATATTAAAAGAGCCTCATGCCAAAATTAACTATCATATTAAGACTTTACATAAGGCAGGAATACTAGACTTAGTAAATCAAAAAATAAAGTCAGGCATAATTGAAAAATATTATCTACCAACAGCAAAGAGAATAGTAATAGGGAAGAATATATTGAGCTTTGAATTAGAAGAAGAAGCAAATAAAAATCAAGACTACATAACTTTGTTTGAAAAAATAAGCCATGATTTTTATAATGCAATAGAGAATAATGTAGTAGATAAGAATAATATAAATCATTTTAACAATATAAGCTTAACACAAAAAGAAGCAAATGAAATTATGGAAACAATAAATGAAAAAATAACAGAGGTAATAAAGAATAGATATGATTTTAATGGGGAATATGAGTGTAAATATGACATATCAATGTTAGTATTGCCAAAAGATTAGGTATCAACAAACTGTTGATACTATTTTTTTTGGGTATAATGACTATATAAGGTTTTAAAGATATGATGGTCGCGAATTTTTTATAGGAGGTAATTAATATGTTAGTAATAGGTCCACATATATCAATAGCCAAAGGATTTTCAAAGGCTGCTCAAACTGCTGTAGACATAGGAGCTAATACATTTCAGTTTTTTACTAGAAACCCAAGGGGTGGAAATGCCAAAGATTTCAACGAAAAAGATATAGAGAAATTTCAACAAATAAGAAAACAAGAAAACTTTGGACCATTGCTTGCACATGCTCCATATACAATGAATCTAGGTGGGTCAAAGGATGATGTTTATGAATTTGCAAGAAGGATATTTAAAGAAGATATACAAAGAATGGACTCAATAGGTGTAGAGTATATGTGCTTTCACCCAGGTAGTCATGTAGGTGGGGGGATAGAGTTTGGAATAGAACGAATAGCCTTTTCTCTTAATGAGGCTATAACGGGAAATGAAAAAATAACTATACTTCTAGAGACTATGTCTGGAAAAGGAACTGAAATAGGATTTGAATTCGAACAATTAAGGCAAATAATAGATAAGGTAGAACATAAAGATAAAATAGGAATATGTCTTGATACATGCCATATTTTTTCAGCTGGATACGACATAGTAAACAATTTAGATGGAGTGTTGAATGAATTCAATAATATAATAGGGTTAGATAAGTTAAAAGCCATTCACTTTAATGATAGCATGATGCCTTTCGGAGATAAAAAAGATAGACATGCTGGAATTGGAGAAGGCCAAATTGGGTTTGATGCACTAATTGGATTTATTACCCATCCAAAACTAAAGCATCTACCATTTTATCTAGAAACTCCTTATGATGATGCCGGACATGCTAAAGAAATAAAAATGTTAAGAGAGATAGTTTGTAAATAATGTATTTTTTGGTGTATAATTGTATTGTAAATTATGGGTGGGGGGAATAGTATAATGAATTTTGGAAAGACGAATTTAAAAATAAGTAGAGTTGGCTTTGGTGGTATACCTATTCAAAGAATATCACAGGAAGATACAAATAAGGTAATAGATGAATTAAGAAAAAATAATATTAATTTTATAGATACAGCTAGAGGGTATACGGTAAGTGAAAAGTATATAGGAAATGCGATACAAGATGATAAGGATAATTGGATAATAGCTACTAAAAGCATGGCTAGAACATATGATGCTATGAAAGCTGATATAGAAACTAGCTTAAACAACCTAAAAAGAGATTATATAGATTTATATCAAATACATAACTTAAAGCCAGAAGAATGGGATAATATATTTGAAGAAGCATATAAAGCTCTAGTAGAAGCTAAGGAGTCTGGAAAAATAAAACATATAGGAATAACGAGCCATAGTTTAGATGTTATAGAGAAATCAATAGAAAGTGAGAAATTTGAAACTGTACAATATCCATATAATATAGTAGAGAATCAAGCTGATGAAACTTTTAAAAAAGCTCATGAAAAAAATATAGGTGTAATAGCAATGAAGCCATTAGCAGGTGGTGCAATAAGAGACGGAAAACTAGCTATTAAATATATTTTATCAAAGGATTATATAAATGTAGCTATACCAGGGATGGATAGTGCAGAACAAGTTTTGGAAAATACATCAGTTCTAAAGGACTTGACTTTAAATGAAGAAGATTTAAATAAAATAGATGAAATAAGAAGTTCTTTAGGAAATAGATTTTGTAGAAGATGTGAATATTGTATGCCTTGTCCTGTAGGTATAAATATACCTCAGAATTTCTTAATTGAAGGATATTACACTAGATATAATCTACAAGATTGGGCAAATGAAAGATATTCCGTATTAGACAAAAAAGCTAAGGATTGCGAAGAATGTGGATTATGTGAAACTAAATGTCCATATCAACTTCCAATAAGAGAAATGTTAAAAGATGTGTCTAAAATCTTAGATAAATAAACATAATAAAAACAGGGGGTTACCCCTGTTTTTATT
Organism: Sporacetigenium mesophilum DSM 16796; assembly: GCF_059569055.1. Lineage (NCBI taxonomy): Bacteria > Bacillati > Bacillota > Clostridia > Peptostreptococcales > Tepidibacteraceae > Sporacetigenium > Sporacetigenium mesophilum. The sequence goes on from NZ_JCANUR010000008.1 coordinate 42,026, forward strand.
TATTAGGAAATTATAATTTCCAACTTCTAAGCTTGAGCAACAGACCTGCTTTTCAAGGTCGTTGGCGACATGAGCGTAGCGATTTTTATTTATTTGATATAATTTGATAATCAACGCTATATTTAGAAATTGGATAAAGTTCTATTTCTACCCTAGGATTATCTTTGTCTATATAATCAAATAGCAAAACGGGTTTTAGTTGTTTATCATTTACAATTATTCCACTTTTCTCTATACCATCACATATACTTTTGGGATAGTTATGTAAATCCCCCATTTTCTTGTTTGGAAAATATAACTTTAAAATAGTTATAAGGTTTTCTTCAATTTGAGGTCCTTGATATTGCTGATTTATATACCCAGCTATCATATTTTCATAAGCTATATATTTTGAGTGTTTACCTTTTATAGGCATCCAAGATTGACCATGAATATTATGCAACTTAAAATTTGACTTGCTAATAGGTCTTCCAGGTACTATTATCTTAACCATACTATCACCATCCTTGTACTTTAAATATTATAGACCTAAAAATAAATTAAAGAAAGGGCAAATTATGGACAAGTATAAAATAAGAGATTATTGCAAATCTATAGATATAGATTATGTTGGCATAATAAAGGCAAAACCATTTGATGAACTAAGGGAGATTTTAAAAGAAAGAATTAAAAATGGATACTATACAGGTTTTGAAGAAGAAAATATAGAAAAAAGGGTAGACCCAAGAATTACTCTAGATAATGCAAAGTCAATTATTGTATGTGGGTTTCCGTATTATGTACTAGACATTGAAAACTCCAATATATCTAAATATACATATGGAAAGGATTATCATATAGTAGTAAATGAAAAACTAGAAAGCATATGTAAGTTTGTAGAAAGTAAAGTAGATGGATTTGAGTATATGTACTATACAGATACAGGTCCATTAGTAGATAGATATCTAGCAAATCTAGCTGGAATAGGTTATTTTGGAGTGAATAATAATATAATAAATGATGAATATGGCTCTTATATTTTCATAGGTTATATAATAAGTAATCATGACTTTTATGAATACGATAAACCATTAGATAAAACTTGTATAAAATGTGGAAAATGTATAAAAATGTGCCCTGGAAATGCAATACTAGGAAACTTCGAAATAAATCCTAAAAGATGTATATCATTTTTAACTCAAAAAAAAGAAGATTTATTAGAAGAAGAAACAAACATACTAAATAACAATAAAAAGGTATTTGGATGTGATATATGTCAAGAAGTATGTCCTCATAATAAAGACAAAAAAGTTACTAATATAGAAGAATTCAAAGAAAGTTTAATATATAATTTGGAGTACAATGAATTAGAGGATATGTCGAACAAAGAATTCAAAAGAAAATACGGAGATAGGTCGTTTAGCTGGAGAGGAAAAAAAATAATAATTAGAAATATGAATCTTATAAAAAAGTCTTCTGATTAACTATAATCAGGAGACTTTTAAATTTCCTACCTATAACTTGAGCAAGGTCCCATCTGGTCGTTGGCGAAATGAGCGCAGTGAGTTTTTTAAATTTTTTGCTAACATTGACATGCTATTATACATACTATGTATAAATCATAAAAAAGGAGGGGGATATTATGAAAAAATATAATACTACTGCAGAATTAACTTCATTAGAAGGTATATTAGGTCAAAAGGAAGCTACGAAGGCTATGGAATTTGGCTTAAAAATAGAAGACCCTGCCTATAATATATATTTAGCTGGAGAATCAGGAACTGGCAAAACTACTTATGCATTAGGGGTATTAAAACAACATGCAGAGGACAAACAAGACCATAAAGATTGGTGTTATGTATATAATTTTGAAAGCCCAAGAGATCCTATAGCTTTATCCTTTGAAAAAGGCATGGGTAAAGTATTTACAAAAGATATGGAAAAGTTAATTGAAACATTATTAGATGAATTAAGATCAGCATTTGAAAGTGAAGAATTTGAAATAGGTAAAAATCAAATAATAGATGAATATGAAATAGAAAAAGAAGCTTTAATTCAGCAAATTAAAAAATATGGAGAAGAAAAAGGATTTAAGCTTAAAAATAGTAAAATCGGTATGGTATTTACTCCAATAGATGAAGATATAGATACTACAAGTGAAGAATTTTATAAAGTGAAGAGGGAATTAGAGAATATATCTATACAATTAGTGTATAAAGTAAAAGATTTAGAAGATGAAGCTAAGGAAGCTATATTAGACCTAGAAGAGCAAATAGGTACGTATATAGTCGATCCTCATATAGAAGTTCTGATGAATAAATATGGAGAAGACGTAAAGGTTAAAGAATATATAAGTAATTTAAGAGATGATGTATTAGAGTATATATATCTATTTTATATGGATGAAGAAGACTTAAAAGATAAATACGATAAAAATCATTTCACAAGATATAAGGTAAATCTATTTGTAGATAATGGCGCAGATAGAAGCAGTTCTTCAGCACCAGTAATAGTGGAAGCAAACCCTAGTCCAAGTAATTTATTTGGTAAGGTAGAATATGACACGTATAATGGATCTTTAAAAACAGATTTTACTAAGATAATACCAGGTGCAGTACACAAAGCTAATGGGGGTTATTTAGTTTTATATGCAGACCAAATCTTAAGATATCCTATATCTTGGGATATGTTAAAGAGAACTATTCAATCAAAGAAAATAACTGTAGATACATTAACTGGAGTAAAGCCGGAAGCTATACCTATTGATATGAAAGTTATACTAATTGGAAACAGCTATCTGTATAATACCCTTTATAAATATGACAGTGAATTTAACAAGTATTTCAAAATACTTGTAGACTTTGAAAGTGATATGAATAAAAATGATGAAAACAAATTAGGAGTAGCAAGATTTGTTGCATCTTATTGTAATAAAAATAACTTAAAACACTTCACATATGATGCAGTTGAATCTTTATTAAAATATAGCTCTAGAATATTAGGTGATAATAATAAATTATCTACGAAATTTAATAAAATAGTTGAAATAATAGTGGAAGCTAATGCATTTGCAAGTATTAGAAAAGGAGAATTCGTAGATAAAGAAGATGTAAGTGAAGCTATATATGAGAGATGGAATAGACTCAATAAATGGGAAAAGAGAATAGATGAATCATATAAAAAAGGGTTTATATTACTAGCTACTGAAGGGAAAAAGGTAGGAGTAATAAATGGATTATCAGTTTTAAATATGGGCGAATATTCATTTGGTAGACCATCTGTAATAAGTGTTACTACAAGTCCAGGAAGCTCAGGGATAATAAATATAGAAAGAGAAGTAGATATGAGTGGACCTATACACAGTAAAGGGGTATTAATACTTGAAGGATATATATCAGAACAATTCTCCGAAAAGTGTCCTATATCATTAACTTCTCATATATGTTTTGAACAAAATTATGGTGGTGTAGATGGAGATAGTGCATCTGGAGCTGAATTATATGCTCTACTTTCAGCATTAAGTGGAGTTCCTATAAAACAAAATATAGCAGTTACAGGTTCTATAAATCAAAAAGGCGATGTTCAAGTAGTGGGTGGAGTAACAGAAAAAATAGAAGGATTTTACTCTATTTGCAAACGAAATGGCTTGACAGGGGATCAAGGAGTGATACTACCAAAAAATAACTTGCAAAACTTAGTATTAATAGATGAAGTTCAAGAAGCTATAGACAGTGGTAAATTTCATATATACCCAGTTGATAGAATAGAAGAAGCTATACAAATATTAACTGAAAAATCATTTAGTGAAATAAAAGAATTAGTTATTGCAAAGTTAGTTAAATACCATGAAATGAATAAAGCTTAATTTTTAAAAAAGAAAAATAGCTCTTATGAGCTATTTTTTTCTTTTTTTTGCAGTAAATAAATTGTATAGCTATGTTAAATACTATAAATATAAAATGTTTCATAAAAGTGTGTGGAGGATAAATATGATAATAGGTAGTTGTGAAATAGAATTAATCATATATAACGCAAATTCTCTAAAAGAAAAAAGACATGTTATAAAAAGTATAATAGAAAGGCTTAAAAATAGATTCAATATATCTATTTGTGAAGTAGGAGAGAACGATAAATGGCAAAAAAGTATAATAGGTTTATGTACCTTGTCTAATTCTTCTAAATTAGTAAATGAAACTATAGATAAAATAATAAGTTTTATAGACAATGATGATAGAATTGAAATAATAAATATACAAAGAGAGACTTTGTAAGGGGGAGATCTTATGAAAAAAGTAAATGAGATACTAGATATTTTAGAAGAAACTTTTCCAGATGCAGAATGCGAGCTAAACTACAAAACACCATTTGAGTTATTAATAGCTACAATTTTATCAGCCCAATGTACAGATGTTAGAGTAAATATAATTACAAGTGAACTTTTTAAAAAATATAATACACCTTATGACTTTGCAAATTTAGAAATAGAAAAGTTGGAAAATATGATAAGAAGTTGTGGATTATATAAAAGCAAATCACAAAAAATAATAAGTACATCTAAGGATATAATAGAAAAGTATAATGGAGAAGTTCCTAGAAGTTTAGATGAATTGACGAAGCTTGCTGGAGTAGGAAGGAAAACAGCAAATGTAGTTTTAAGCAATGCTTTTGGTGAAGATACTATAGCTGTAGACACTCATGTATTTAGAGTTGCAAATAGAATAGGTATAGTCAAAACAACTAATCCTGAAAAAACAGAATTTGAACTTATGAAGGCTATACCTAAAAGTAGGTGGTCTAGGGCACATCACTTGCTTATATTTCATGGAAGACGAATATGTAAAGCGAGAAACCCAGAGTGTAGCAAATGCCCTATAAAGGAATATTGTAATTACTATAAAAAAGGAGATGGATCTTAATGAAAAAATCGATTATTATTGTAGTTTTTACAATTTGTATACTTTTATCTAGTTTCAATATATATAGTTATGGCTATAACAGTAATGAAAAGATATATAAAAATGTATATATAGGAAATATAGATGTTGGAGGGTTAACTAAAGATGAGGCTTTACAAAGATTAGCTGAGTACAATGAAAACAAACAAATAAATTTAATCTATGATAATAAAGTATTTACTTTAAATTCAAAAGATATAAGTTATAACTACGAAATAAAAAAGAATATAGAACAAGCATATAATATAGGTAGAGATAATGGATATATAGCTAATATAAAAAAGGTTTGGGATTTAAATAGAAAGTCAAAAGAAGTAATAAATATAACTAGTAAATATGATTCAAATAAATTAAAAAATTATATAGACAACATAAATAAATCTTTAAGCAAAGAACCTATAAATGCAAAAATAAGCACTAGAGATGGAAATATAAATATAACTCCACATAGTGATGGAGCAAAAGTAAACTTTGATAACTTAGAAAAAACAATAGTTGATAATTTAAATTCTAGAAATTATGAAGATGTAATAATTCCTGTAGATGTAATAAGTCCAAATATTAATAGCAATTATCTATCTCAAATAAATACAGTACTTGGAAGATATGAAACGAAATTTAATGATAAAGTAGAAGGTAGGTCTTATAATATAAAATTAGGAACATATAAAGTAAATGGAATCCTTTTAAATCCTGGAGAAGAATTTTCTTTTAACAGGTTAACTGGAAAAAGAGGAATAAATCAAGGCTTTAAGGAAGCACCTGTTATAATCAATGGAGAACTAGAAGACGGTATAGCAGGCGGAATATGTCAAGTATCATCTACACTATATAATTCTGTACTGTACTCAGGATTACAGATAACGCAAGTTAGGAACCATTCAATACCTAGTTCCTATGTTGAAAAAGGAAGAGATGCTACTTTAGTATACGGTATAATAGATTTAAAATTTAAAAATAATTATTCTCATCCAGTATATATTGAAAATATAGTAAATAAGAATAAGGTTATATCTAATGTATATGGAAATATAAAAGATAAAGTAAATATAAAAGTAGACACAGAGGTTATTAAAACTATACCTAATAAAGTAGTTTTTGAAACTGATAAAACACTTTCTAAAGGAGAAGAAATAGTAAAAGAAAAAGGTAGGTTAGGATATAGAATAAATACTTATAGAATTTACAGTCAAAATGAAAAAGTAATTAAAAAAGAACTTATTGCACAAAATTATTATCCTCCTAAAAATAAGGTAATACTAAAAGGTGAATAAAAAAGAAATTAATCTCCTATTTCTTAATTCAAAGATAGGAGATTAATTGTTTTTTAGTTGATTTTGTATTAAAATAAAAACTTAAATGCACAGAAAATATGAGGTGATATTATATGGATTACAAATTAATAGTTACAGATATGGATGGAACTTTGCTTAGTAATCACCATGAAGTAAGTGAAGAAAATAGAGAAGCTCTAAAGAAGGCTATAGCCAAAGGGGTAAAGGTAGCTATAGCTACTGGAAGAATATATACATCAGCTAGAAATTATGCAAAATTGCTAGATATAAATACTCCAATAATAGCTTGCAATGGAGCCCTTATAAGAGAAAATGGTACAGAAAATGTTATATATGAAAATAAGATAGAAAACAATTCTTGTATAAAAATAATAGATATACTTGATAAATATAATATATTTTATCAATTTTATAGTGCTGATACATTATATTGCAAAGAATTAAATCATTCTTCTTTAAAATATTATGAGTTTAACAAATCAATTTCAGAAGACATGAGAATAAATATAGTAATAGATAACAACCTAGAAGAAAGTATAAAAGATAAGGATATATTAAAGGTTATAATTATAGATGAAGACAAAGATATATTAAAGAAAATAAAAGAAGAACTAAGAGATATTGATAATATAGAGCTATGCAGTTCTTGGCATAACAATATAGAAATAATGAACAAAGGTGTAAATAAAGGACATGCAGTTAAAAGGCTTGCAGAGTTTTTAGGAATAAATAGGGAAGAAATAATAACTTTTGGTGATAACTATAATGATTTAAGTATGATAGAGTATGCAGGTATGGGTGTAGCCATGGGAAATGCAGAGGATTTGGTAAAAGAAAAGGCAAATTATATTACCGATAAAAATACAGAAAGTGGAGTTGCAAAAGCTTTGAATAAACTACTAGATATATAGGGGGCTATAATGAAGAAAGTTTCCATAAGAGAATGTAATGATTATATATATGAAGATATAAAAATCTCATTTAATAAAATGCTTGATGATATAGGCGGTCTTGAAAAATACATAGAAAGAGGAAGCAAAGTTTTAATAAAATTAAATCTTTTAATGAAGAAAAGGCCAGAAGAAGCTACAACTACACATCCATTAGTTTTAAAAGCATTAGCAGAAGAACTTTTAAAATTAGATTGTGAAGTTATAGTAGGAGATAGCCCTGGTGGGCCGTACACAGAAAAAATTCTAAAAGGTGTATATAAAGCTTGTGGAATTGAAGATATAGCAAATGAATTAGATATTAAGTTAAATTACGATACATCTGAAGTAAAGGTTGAAAATAAAGAAGGTAAAATACTAAAATACCTCACTGTAATAAAACCTGTAGAAGATGCAGATTACGTTATATCTCTTTGTAAGCTTAAAACACATGTAATGGCTACGTATACTGGAGGAGTAAAAAACTTATTTGGTGTAGTGCCTGGAATGTCAAAAGCTGAATATCACTTTAAAATGCCCGATCTAAAGGATTTTACCGATGCATTAGTAGATATATGTGAATATGTAAAACCCACATTAACAATAATGGATGGGATAATAGGTATGGAAGGTGAAGGGCCATCAGCTGGAATACCTAGAAAGGTGGGTTTACTTATAGGATCATCTAATCCATATGCTTTAGATGTTGTTGGATGTAAAATAATAAATTTAGCCCCTAATACTGTTCCTACAGTACAACGAAGTTTAGAAAGAAAACTTTTAAAAGAGGATTTCTCTGATATAATTATAGTTGGTGAAAAGCTTGAAGATAAAATAATAAAAGATTATAAAATTCCTAAAAATAGAAATATAAACTTTTTTAAAGGAAAAATGCCTAAAGTATTTGAACAATATATAACTTTATTCTTTACTCCAAAACCTGCAATAAGATATGAGGATTGCGTTAAGTGTGGAGAATGCGCAAGAGTTTGTCCTGCTAAAACTATATATATGAATGATAAAGGGCCTAATATAAATTTAAATTCTTGTATAAGATGTTATTGTTGTCATGAACTGTGCCCCAAAAAAGCAATTGATGTAAAAAGACCTTTTGTATTTAGACACATAAAATAAGGAGTGATAATATGGCTTTAAATATAGTACTTGTAGAACCTGAAATACCTCAAAATACAGGAAACATAATAAGAACTTGTGCAGCAACTAAATCTAAACTTCACTTAGTTAGACCATTAGGGTTTTCTATGGATGACAAATATTTAAAAAGATCAGGTCTAGATTATTTAGACTTAGTAGATATACAATACTATGATAGCTTTGATGAATTAAAACAAAAAAATCCAGAAGGAAAATTTTTTTATGGTACTACTAAGGTAAAACAAACTCATTCAGATGTGGAGTATGAAGATAATTGTTTTTTAGTATTTGGAAAAGAAACCAAAGGACTTCCTGAAGACTTAATAAAAGCAAATTTAGACACTTGTATAAGAATACCTATGCTAAATATTGAGAGAGCTAGGTCTCTGAATTTATCTAACTCAGTAGCCATAGTAGTATATGAAGCATTAAGACAACTAGATTATCCTGGTATGAGATAATAGTGTAGAATTACCAAGGAGTAATAAATTAAATATTGAATATATATAATATGAGTAAATAATTAATATATAGAGGGAGATTACACAATGAGTAATATAAAAGTTGTATGTGATAGTTTATCAGACATACCAAAAACTTTAATAGGTGAATACGATATAGATATCGTTCCTCTAACTATTATAATTGATGGACAAGAATATAAAGATGGAATAGATATATCCATAAATGAATTTTATACAAAACTTAGAACTGAAAAAGTTATACCAAAAACTTCTCAAGCTACATACATCCAATTCAAAGAGGTCTTCGATAAACATGTAAAATATGGAAAAACTGTATTATACATTGGTGGATCATCTGTAGCATCGGGAACGTATCAATCCGGAATTATGGCTAAAAACGATATTGATGGAGAGATATACACTTTTGATACTATGAGTTTTTCTTATGGTGCTGGTATGCAGGTTGTTCAAGCTGCAAAAATGGCTAAAGAAGGAAAAAATATAGAAGATATATTAAATGAACTAAAAATAATGAGAGATAAAATGAATGTTATATTTTCTGTAGATACGCTAGAATATCTACAAAAGGGTGGTCGAATATCTTCTACTAAGGCTGCAATAGGGACTATGTTAAACATAAAACCTATTTTAGAAGTGAAAGATGGATTGGTTACAAACATAGCTCAAGTTAGAGGAAAAAGAAATGTTATCTCCAAAATTATAGAGCTAGTTAAAGAAAGAGGAGGAACAAGCCTTAGTGATAAAACAATTGGTATTGGCCATGGAGACAACCAAGAAGAGCTAGAAAAATTAAAGGAAATTATACAAAAAGAGATAAATCCAAAAGATATAGTCGTGGTAGATGTAGGAACGTCTATAGGAACTCACGCAGGTCCTGGAGTAATGGGTATATTTTATATAAAAGAATAATAAATGAACCTTATAATATATATTATAAGGTTCATTTATTATGTTTATAATATATATATTTGTCGAAAAGATATTTATTATTTTAAGAAGGAGATTATATTAAAAAGGCGAAATTATATCATAAGTGTGAAAAGATAATTTAATTTAGTCATAAATATTGAATTATTATAATAGAATAGATTGTAGGTTTTAAAATACAAAAAAAAATAAAAAATTAACAAAATTGTATTGAATAAAAAAATTAAAAATTGTATAATTATGGTATAGAAAAGCGAAAACAGTCTGATAGAAGGATATAGAAGAGAGCCTAAGGGCCGCCGAAGGGACAAACTTAAATTTCTCCCAAGAAATTAAGTGAAATTCTCAGGCAAAAGGACTATATCTGGACAGAACCCTGGAATAAACAGGGAAAACAAATTGGGAATTTGTTTTCCCTGTTTTTTTATTGAAGACAACTTAAGGAGAAGCGAGGTGTTTTAGGTGAAAGTATTAACAAATAATCCTCTTGTTAGAGATAGTAATTTAAATAAAGATATTGAGTTTTTAGAGGAAGATTATATAGGTATACTTAAAATATGTAGAGATTACATACACTCTGGATACAGGCTACTATCTCATCCACTTTACGGAAGTGTAAAACCGAATGAAACACCATATAGGACTATAATATTAAAGCATGATAAGGACTTAGATATTAATTCTGTGATGTTGATAGAAGAAGCTTTAAGTACGGCTACAAAATTCAGAGGGAATTTTGATACACCAAAATGGCCTCTGAATATAATAGAGGACTTCCAAGTAGTAGACTTTGATATATTCAAAAACACAATAGAAAGAATTGAGTATGTAATATAAAAGGAGGAGGGCTTATGGAGATGCAAAATGTATATGATGTAATAATAATAGGTGCGGGCCCAGCAGGTTTAGCATCAGGTCTTTATGGAGCAAGAGCTAAAATGAAGACTCTAATAATAGAAAAAGATAAAACAGGTGGTCAAATAGTTACAACTGATGAAGTTGCAAATTACCCAGGTTCTATACCAGATGCTACAGGTCCAAGCTTAATCGCTAGAATGGTTGAGCAATGCAAAGAATTTGGAGCAGAAATGATAAAAGATACTATACTAGACACAGATCTAGAATCAGATATAAAGGTTTTAAAAGGAGAAAAAGGGGAATATAGAGCTAAATCTATAATAATAGCTACTGGTGCTAGTCCAAGAAAGTTAGGAGTTCCAGGAGAAAAAGAGCTAACAGGTAAGGGTGTATCATATTGTGCAACTTGTGATGCAGATTTCTTCACAGACTTTGAAGTATTTGTAATAGGTGGTGGAGATACTGCAATTGAAGAAGGAATGTACTTAACTAAGTTCGCCAGAAAAGTAACAATAGTACATAGAAGAAATGAGTTTAGATGTGCAAAGTCTATAGAAGAAAAAGCTAAAAGAAACTCTAAAGTAGAATTCTTATTAGATACAGTTGTTAAAGAAGTAAAAGGCGATGGGATACTAGAGTCTGTAGTATTTGAAAACACTAAAACTGGTGAGGTATTTGAATATCAAGCTGATGAAGAAGATGGAACAATGGGAGTATTTGTATTTGTAGGATTCTTACCACAAACTAGTTTATTTAAAGGAAAAATAACTTTAAATGAATCAGGGTACGTATTAACTGATCCAGACATGAAAACAAATATACCAGGAGTATTTGCGGCTGGGGATTGTAGAGAAAAATCTTTGAGACAGGTAGTTACTGCTACTGCTGATGGTGCAATAGCCGTTGTAGCAGCAGAGAAATATATAGAGTCAAAATTTGAACACTAATATCAAAGGAGGTATTTAATATGTTTGTACTTGATAAAGAAATTTTTGAAGAAGAAGTATTAAAAGCTGAAGGGTTAGTTTTAGTTGACTATTGGAGTGATGGTTGTGAGCCATGTAAGGCTTTATTACCAGATATAGAAGCATTATCAGAAGTTTATGGAGATAAAGTTAAATTCTGTAAACTAAACACAACTGGAGCTAGAAGGCTAGCTATATCACAAAAAGTATTAGGATTGCCTACAATAGCTATGTACAAAGAAGGACAAAAAATAGATGAGGTAACTAAAGATGATGCTAGCAAAACTAGCATAGAAGAAATGATAAAGAAACATATATAATTACTTAAGTTAAAAAAATTTGAGAACAATTCAGTTCTTAACTTTTAAAATAAATACTAGGAGGTGCACCAAATGCGTCTTGAATTAGGAAATATCTTCATAAATGATGTGAAATTCGCTGATGCAACTAAGGTTGAAAATGGCGTTTTATATATCAACAAAGAAGAAATGATAAGAGAAATTGGTGGAGATGAGCACATAAAGTCAATAGACCTAGAATTAGCTCATCCAGGAGAAAGTGTAAGAATAACTCCTGTTAAAGATGTTATAGAACCAAGAGTAAAAGTAGAAGGTAATGGTGGAATATTCCCAGGAATACTTTCTAAGGTTGATACAGTAGGAGAAGGTAGAACTCATGCATTAAAAGGTATGGCTGTTGTAACTACTGGTAAAATAGTTGGCTTCCAAGAAGGTATAGTAGATATGACTGGACCTGGAGCTGAATATACTCCATTCTCTAAACTGCACAATGTAGTGGTAATAGCTGAACCAGTTGATGGATTAAAGCAATATGACCATGAAAAAGCTGTTAGAATGATAGGATTCAAAGCTGCTAGATATTTAGGAGAAGCTGCTAGAAATGTTAATCCAGATGAAGTAAAAGTTTATGAAACTAAACCTTTAATGGAATCTGTAAAAGAATATCCAGAGCTTCCTAAGGTTGGATATGTTTATATGTTACAAACTCAAGGATTACTACATGATACATATGTATACGGTGTAGATGCAAAGCAAATAGTTCCTACTTTATTATATCCAACTGAATTAATGGACGGTGCAATAGTAAGTGGTAACTGTGTTTCTGCTTGTGATAAGAACCCAACTTATGTTCACTTAAATAACTCTGTAGTAGAAGACTTATACGCAGGACACGGAAAAGATTATAACTTCGTAGGCGTTATCATAACAAATGAAAACGTTTACTTAGCAGATAAAGAAAGATCTTCTAACTGGACTGCTAAGTTAGCTAAGTACTTAGGATTAGACGCAGTTATAGTTTCTCAAGAAGGATTTGGTAACCCAGATACTGACCTTATAATGAACTGTAAGAAAATAGAAATGGAAGAAATAAAAACTGTTATAGTTACAGATGAGTATGCTGGTAGAGACGGTGCTTCTCAATCATTAGCAGATGCTGATGTTAGAGCAAATGCAGTTGTTACTAATGGTAATGCAAATGAAGTAATAGTTCTTCCAAAAATGGATAAAATTATTGGTCATATAAATGTAGTAGATGTTATAGCTGGAGGTTTCGCTGGAAGCTTAAGAGAAGATGGAAGTATAGAAGTAGAAATACAAGCTATAACTGGTGCAACAAATGAAACAGGATTTGGTTATTTAACTAGTAAGGGATTCTAATAAAAATAAAAATTTCAATAGGAGGATATAGTTATGAGCTTATTAACTAATAAAAAGGTCATAATAGTTGGAGACCGTGATGGTATTCCAGGACCTGCAATAGAAGAATGTATAAAAACTGTAGACGGAGCTGAAGTAGTTTTTTCTTCAACAGAATGCTTTGTCTGAACTGCTGCTGGGGCTATGGACTTAGAAAACCAAAAGAGAGTTAAAGATTTTGCTGACAAATTTGGCGCAGAAAATCTTGTGGTTGTTCTAGGTGCATCTGAAGCTGAAGCTGCTGGTCTAGCAGCTGAAACTGTTACTGCAGGAGATCCTACTTTCGCAGGACCTTTAGCAGGAGTAGAATTAGGATTAAGAGTGTTCCACGTTGTAGAACCTGAAATGAAAGATTCATTTGATGCAGGTGTATATGATGATCAAGTAGGTATGATGGAAATGGTTATAGATGTAGATTCTATAGTAGATGAAATGAAAAATATAAGAGGCCAATTCTGCAAGTTCAACGACTAATGAAAAGTTGAAAGGAGGGAAATTTATGGAAAAATTAAGAGTAGTTCATTATGTAAATCAGTTCTTTGCTGGTATAGGTGGAGAAGAGAAGGCTGACACTAAGCCACATGTAGCTGATGAGTTACCTCCAATAAGTAAACAACTAAACCAATTACTAGGAGATAATGCTGAAATAGTTGCTACAGTGGTATGTGGAGACTCATACTTTAACGAAAATATTGAAAGTGCTTCTAAAGAAGTATTAGATATGATAAAAGGCTTCAATCCTGAGTTATTTATATCAGGACCTGCATTTAATGCAGGTAGATACGGAGTTGCAGCTGGTAGTATAGCTACAACTGTTCAAAGTGAATTAAATATACCTGTATTAACTGCAATGTACGTAGAAAATCCAGGGGCAGATATGTTTAAGAAAGATGTATACATAGTTGAAACAACTGACTCTGCAGCAGGTATGAGAAAAGCTCTTCCAGCAGTAGCTAAATTTGCATTAAAGTTAGCTAAAAATGAAGAGTTAGGATCTCCAGCTGAAGAAGGTTATATGGCTAGAGGAATAAGAAAGAACTTCTTCTCAGATAAGAGAGGATCTCAAAGAGCTGTTGAGATGCTTGTAAAGAAAATAAAAGGCGAGGAATTTACTACTGAATATCCAATGCCAAACTTTGATAGAGTTGATCCAAGCCCAGCTATAAAAGATATATCAAAAGCTAAAATAGCTATAGTTACATCTGGTGGTATAGTTCCAAAAGGAAACCCAGATAGAATAGAGTCTTCATCAGCTTCTAAATACGGAAAATACAGCATATCTGGTTTTGGCGATTTAACAGAAGCAACTCATGAAACTGCTCATGGTGGATATGATCCAGTTTATGCAAATATAGACTCTGATAGAGTAATACCAGTTGACGTATTAAGAGATATGGAGAAGGAAGGTAAAATAGGAGAACTATTTGAATACTTCTATACAACTGTTGGTAATGGTACTGCAGTTAAAAGTTCTAAACAATTCGCAGCTGAAATAGGAAAAGAATTAATAGAAGCTGGCGTAGATGCAGTTATATTAACTTCTACGTGAGGTACTTGTACACGTTGCGGTGCAACGATGGTAAAAGAAATAGAAAGAACAGGTATACCTGTGGTTCACATGTGTACTGTAGTTCCAATATCACTTACAGTTGGTGCAAACAGAATAGTTCCAACAATAGCAATACCTCATCCACTAGGTAACCCATCATTAGATGCTAGTGAAGAAAAATCATTAAGAAGAGGCTTAGTAGAAAAAGCGTTAAAAGCTTTAACTACTGAAGTAGATGGCCAAACGGTATTTGAAAATTAATGAGATAGATGGGCTTTTGCCCATCTATTGTAATATATAAAACTTTTTAAAAAAATTTGGGGGTGCAAAAGATGACTTATCCAGTTTTAAAGGGAGCTAGCTACATATTAGTACATACTCCAGATATGATAGTACATAATGGAAGTACTTGTAGTATGGAAAGACATGCTAATCCTAATTCAGACTTATTAAAAGAAATTAATAACCATATAAGAAGCTATGAAGAGGTAGTAAATTACTTACCAAATCAAGTGTACATAGGAAACATAAAACCTGAAGAATTAAGACATCATCAAATGCCTTGGTTTGATAAGAAAATAGAAGGTTCAAGAGATGGTAAATTTGGGGAAATAATGCCTCAAGATGAGTTTTTAGCACTTATGAAAATGTCAGATGCATTTGACTTAGTTAAGTTATCTGAAGATTTTATAAATGAAGTAAAACCTAAAATGGAATCAAATTATGATATGCTTGCTCCTTATCATGCAAGTTTAAAGTCAGATAATTTAGATGAGATAAAAAAATTAGTTGAAGATCATGTAGCTGAAGGCTTATACCATAACAAACAACTAGTAGGTTGTGTTAAGGCAGCTCATGATGTAGACGTTAACTTAAACGCACATACAATGCTTGAAAATTTAGTAGTTAAAGCATCTGGAGTTTTATCTGCTGTACAATTAGTTAAAAAAACTGGTGTTGATCCACTTAGCATAGAATATGTAATAGAGTGCTCTGAAGAAGCATGTGGAGATGTAAATCAAAGAGGCGGAGGAAACTTTGCAAAATCTATAGCTGAAATGGCAGGACTTAAGAATGCTACAGGATCAGATACAAGAGGGTTCTGTGCAGCACCTACTCATGCATTAATACAAGCATCAGCACTTGTAAAATCAGGAATATTCGAAAATGTTATGGTAGTTGCTGGTGGAGCTACAGCAAAACTAGGTATGAATGCAAGAGACCATATCAAGAAAGGTATGCCAGTTCTTGAAGATGTAGTAGGTGGATTTGCTGTATTAGTTTCTAAAAATGATGGAGTAAACCCTATAATAAGAACTGATTTAGTTGGAAAACATACGGTTGGTACAGGATCTTCTCCACAAGCAGTTATGACAGCTTTAATAACAGACTCTATAGATAAAGCAGGTCTTAAAGTAACTGATATAGATAAATATTCTGTAGAAATGCAAAATCCAGATATAACTAAACCTGCAGGAGCAGGAGATGTGCCAGAAGCTAACTATAAGATGATAGCTGCTTTAGCTGTTAAAAGAGGAGATTTACAAAGATCTGAACTAGTTAGCTTTGTTGAAAAACATGGACTTCCAGGATGGGCTCCTACTCAAGGACATATACCATCAGGAGTTCCATATGTAGGATTTGCTATAGAAGATTTAACTAGCGGAGATGCAAATAGAGCTATGTTTGTAGGTAAAGGAAGCTTGTTCTTAGGACGTATGACTAATTTATTCGACGGAGTATCTTTCATAGTAGAGAGAAATACTGGAGTAGCTGAAAATGAAGGCGGCGCTTCTAAAGACGAAATAAAGAAAATGATAGCACAAGCAATGAAGAAATTAGCATTAGATATGTTAGAAGATTAGGGGGTGATCTTAATGGCTAATAATAATGCTGCAAATAGAGCAATTGCAGATACCTTCTTAGAAATAGCTAATGCCATCGAAAGTGGTGAATTTGGTAAAAAAATAAGAATTGGATTAACTACTTTAGGAAGTGAGCATGGGGTTTCAAATTTAGTAAATGGAGCTCATTTAGCTAAGTCTTCTCAATTTGAAATAGTTTTAATAGGTAAAAAGGTAGAAACTGAATTAGAAGTAGTTGAAGTTCAAAGTGAAGAAGAAGCTCATAAAAAAATGGAAGAATTACTAGATTCAGGGTATATAGATGCTTGTGTAACTATGCATTATAATTTCCCTATAGGGGTTTCTACAGTAGGTAGAGTTGTAACTCCTTCTAGAGGGACTGAAATGATACTTGCAACTACTACAGGAACTTCAGGAACTAACAGGATAGAAGCTATGGTAAAGAATGCTATATATGGAATAATAACTGCTAAATCTGTAGGAATAAAAGATCCTAAGGTAGGTATATTAAATGTTGATGGTGCTAGACAAGTTGAAAGAGCATTAAAACAGTTAAAAGAAAATGGATATGATATAAGCTTCGCTGAGTCTATAAGAGCAGATGGCGGAAGCGTAATGAGAGGAAATGACTTATTAGCAGGTGCGGCTGACGTTATGGTTACAGATACATTAAGTGGTAACATATTTATGAAGGTATTTTCTTCTTTCAATACAGGTGGAGACTATGAAGCTATGGGTTATGGATATGGTCCTGGTATAGGAGAAAATTATGATAGAAATATACTTATATTATCAAGAGCATCAGGTACTCCTGTAGTTGCAAATGCAATTAAATATGCTTATGATATAGTTAAAGGAAATATAAATAATGTATCTAAATCTGAATTTGAAGCTGTTAAAAAAGCAAAATTCGATGATGTTATAAATTCTATAACTAAAAAAGAAAGCAAACCAAGTCAAGATAATGAAGAGATTACTGCTCCAGAAAAAGAAGTAGTTGTTTATTCAATATCTGGTATAGATATAATGGATTTAGAAGATGCTGTTAAAGTTTTATGGAAAAACGGAGTATATGCAGAAAGCGGTATGGGCTGTACAGGGCCTATAGTGTTAGTAAATGAAGCTAAATCTGAAGTAGCACTTGATATATTAAGAAAAGCAGGATATGCATCTCAAGAAAAAACTGGATGCTAGATTTTCAACTAAAGGATGCCTTAATTTACAAGGCATCCTAATTTTATTTTAAATTATATAAAATTATCAAGATTTAAAAAAATATTTTTGGGTACAAAAATAAAAGTATAGATAAAGTTGTCAGATTATTGTAAAATATTTATAGAATATTTTTGGTAAATATAAGAAATAGGGAGGGTACATATGAAATTGAAAAAGTTATTATCATTAGGGTTAGCTACAATTTTAGCAAGTTCTTTACTAGTTGGATGTAGTACTAACACAGAAAAAACCACTACTGGTTCAGACGAAGCTTTAAAAGTTGCTATGGTTACAGATGTAGGTGGAGTAAATGACCAATCATTTAACCAATCAGCATGGGAAGGATTACAAAAAGCTAAAAAAGAATTAGGTGCAGATATTAAATACTTAGAATCTACTCAAGATGCTGATTACGCACCAAATATAGAAACTTTAGTAGATGAAGATAACGATTTAATAATAGGTGTTGGATACAAAATGGCAGATGCTATACTTGAAGCTGCTGAAAATTATCCAGAACAAAACTTTGCTATAATAGATCATGATTATTCTGGTGATGGAAAAGAAATACCTAAAAATATCAATTGTATATTATTTAATGAGCAAGAAGCATCATATTTAGTGGGATTAATAGCTGGAAAAATGAGTCAAACTGGTAATGTTGGATTTATAGGTGGTATGAAATCTCCAGTTATAGAAAGATTCCAATATGGATATATGGCAGGGGTAGAAGCTGCTAATCCTGAAACTCAAGTAGCAATACAATATGCAAACTCATTTACAGATGCAGCAAAAGGTAAATCTATAGCTAATCAAATGTATTCTCAAGATTCTGATATAATATTCTCTGCAGCAGGGAACGTTGGAACAGGAGCTATAGAAGCAGCTAAAGAGCAAAATAAATATGCAATAGGCGTTGATAGAGATCAAAATGATTTAGCTCCAGACAATGTTATAACTTCAGCGATGAAGAGAGTTGATACTGCAGTTTACAATACAGTTAAAGCTTTAAAAGATGGTAAATTTGAAGGTGGTAAGGCTAGTATTTATGGATTAAAAGAAGATGGTGTGGGTATAGCTCCAACTACAAGCAAAAACGTTGCTCCAGATGTATTAGACTTTGTTAATGCAGAAGGAGAAAAGATAAAGAGCGGTGAAATAAAAGTTCCAGCAGATGAAAAAGAATATAAAGCGATGAAAAAATAGATATTAAAAAATCCTAGTATTATATGCTAGGATTTTTTTTGCTTTAAATTCAAAATACTTCAAATATGAATAAAAAAGTATATTATGCAAATTATATATTCGTATATATAAATTACATATTTGAGGAGGTATTTATAGTGAAACTCAAAAGAATATTATCGCTAGGGACAGCATTTGTTTTATCTGCGTCTTTAATGATTGGATGTCAAAATGGTGGAAAAGATAATAAAGGAAATGCAGATGAAAAGGCAGGAGAGATATTAAAAGTAGGTATGGTTACAGACGTTGGTGGGGTAAACGATCAATCATTTAACCAATCTTCTTGGGAAGGTTTACAAAGGGCAAAAAAGGAATTAAGCGTAGATGTTAAATATCTAGAATCAAATCAAGATGCAGATTATGTTCCAAACTTAGAGACTTTAGTAGATGAAGAATACGACTTAATAATAGGTGTTGGATTTAAAATGGCAGAAGCTGTAAAAGAAGCTGCTGAAAATTATCCTGACTATGAATTTGCTATAGTTGACTATGATTATGAAGCTGAAGGCCAAGAAACACCTGAAAACGTAAACTGTTTAGTATTTAATGATCAAGAAGCTTCGTACTTAGTTGGATTAATAGCTGGAAAAATGACAAAAACAAATAATGTAGGATTTATAGGAGGAATGGAAGTTCCTGTTATACAAAAGTTTAGATATGGATATGAATACGGTGTAAAGGCTGCCAATCCAAATGCTAAAACAATGATTCAATATGCTAACTCATTTAGTGATGCTGCAAAAGGTAAATCTATAGCAAATCAAATGTATGGAAATGGAGCAGATATCATATTTACAGCAGCAGGTAATGTAGGAACCGGGGCTATAGAATCGGCTAAAGAAACTAAGAAGTACGCTATAGGTGTAGATAGAGATCAAAATGATCTAGCTCCAAACAACGTTATAACTTCAGCGATGAAGAGAGTCGATGTTGCTGTATATAATGTTGTTAAAGATTTAAAAGAAGGAAACTTCAACGGAGGTAAGACTACTGTATATGGATTGAAAGAAGATGGTGTTGGTGTAGCTCCAACTTCAGATAAAAACGTGCCAAAAGATGTATTAGATTATGTAAATAAAGAAGCGGATAAAGTTAAAAATGGTGAAGTAAAAGTTCCTGGAACGAAAGCAGAGTACGACAAAGCTGGTAAATAATAATATTAGATAATTAATGGCCTCCTTATTAATTCATTCAAGGAGGCCATTAATTATTTGATTCTATAATTACATAGGCGTTATTTTTATATTAATTGGAAATAATAATTTAGAAATGTAACTTAAAAAAATATAAACAAATTTCGACAAAATATTTCAAAATACAAAAAAATATATTATAATATATATCTATTTAAATATTAATCTGGGAAAATGTTTTCCGAGGGCATTCATTTTGAAGATTTTTAAATTAAATAGTTTGTTATAGTTATTAAATTTTAGTATAATATAAAATGCTAACTACGTAGAAGGAGGTAAGGAAATGGCTTCGGTTAATGGAAATATAGATTACAGTCAAAAAGTTGTTGAAATGAAAAATATAACTAAAAAGTTCGGTAATTTCACAGCTAATGATAATATAGATTTGACTGTGCACAAAGGAGAAGTACATGCCCTTTTGGGAGAAAACGGGGCTGGTAAATCTACCCTTATGAATATATTATATGGTTTATATCAACAAACATCAGGAGAAATATACATAAAAGGCAAAAAAACTGAAATGGATAACCCAAATATAGCTATACAAAGTGGTATAGGTATGGTTCATCAACATTTCATGTTAATTCATACGTTTACAGTTGCACAAAATATAGTATTAGGTATGGAGCCAACTAAGGGTCTAGGCGCTCTTAATATGGATAAGGCAATAGGAGATGTTCGAGAAATCTCTAAGAGATATGGTCTTCATGTTGATCCAATGGCTAAGATAGAAGACATATCAGTTGGAATGCAACAAAGAGTTGAAATACTTAAAGCGCTTTATAGAGGGGCTGAAATACTTATACTTGATGAGCCTACAGCAGTATTAACTCCGCAAGAAATAAACGAATTGATGCAAATAATAAGAAACTTAACAAAAGAAGGAAAATCAGTAATAATTATAACTCATAAACTAAAAGAAATTAAAGCTGCAGCGGATCATTGTACTATTATAAGAAGAGGTAAATATATAGACACAGTAAATGTAAGCGATACAACTGAAGATGACTTAGCGGCAATGATGGTAGGTAGAGAAGTTACATTTAAAGTTGAAAAAGAAGAATCAATTCCAAAAGATATAGTATTAAAAATAGAAAATTTAAATGCTAAAGACAATAGACAAGTTCAAGCATTAAGAGATTTTTCTTTAGAAGTAAAGGCAGGAGAAATTGTAGGTATAGCTGGAGTTGATGGAAACGGTCAGTCTGAATTAGTAGAAGTTCTAACTGGGCTTAGGAATGCTGAAAATGGAAGTATAAAGATAAATGGACAAGAGTTAATAAATAAGACTCCTATAGAAATATTTAAAAATGGAGTGAAAAATATACCTGAAGATAGACAAAAAAGAGGACTAATATTAGATTTTACTGTAGAAGAAAATATGGTACTTCAAAATTACAAGGATGATAGATTTTCTAAAAATGGAGTATTAAAAGAAGATTCTATAAAAGAACATGCTAACTATCTTATAAAAAGATTTGACGTAAGACCTACTGATTCCAGTCTAAAGGCTAGATCATTATCTGGGGGTAATCAACAAAAGATAATAATTGGTAGAGAGGTTGATAATATAGTAACTTCTAGAAAAGCCACTAATAAAGCACAACTTCTTATAGCTACTCAACCAACAAGAGGTCTTGATGTAGGAGCTATAGAGTTTGTACATAAATCACTAATACAACAAAGAGATGCAGGAAATGCAGTATTATTGGTTTCATTTGAACTAGATGAAGTAATGAATGTATCAGATAAAATTGCAGTTATATATGAAGGACAAATAGTCGGAATTGTAGATGCTAAAGATGCTGATGAAAACACATTAGGATTTATGATGGCAGGAGGTGAAGGCCATGAGTAATAATAGTGGGACTTTAGGCAAAAACAAAAAGTTATTTTTAAGAAATGATACTGTAATATATTCACTAATATCTATAATATTAGGGTTAATTGTTGGAGCAATAGTACTTGCTATTGCAGGATTCAATCCTATAGAAGCATATATTGCTATGCTTGATGGTATATTTGGAAAACCTAAATATATTGCTTGGACTATAATAAGATCTACTCCTCTTATATTAACTGGTTTATCTGTAGCCTTTGCATTTAGAACAGGATTATTTAATATAGGAGCCGAGGGTCAATATATAATAGGCGCATTAGCAGCAGGAGTATTTGGATATGCTGTATCACTTCCTTTAATAATCCATATACCTTTAACTCTTATAGTTGGGTGCTTAGCAGGTGCTATATGGGGTGGTTTTGCTGGATGGCTAAAAGCTAAGTTTGGAGTTAATGAGGTTATAGCAACGATAATGCTTAACTGGATAGCTTTTTATTATAGCAATTATATAGTAATGAGTACATGGTTTAGAAAAGGTGATAGTGAAGCATCTAAAGATATATTAGAAACTTCACAAATAGATATAAATTGGTTAAAAGGATTAGTAGGCCCAGCTACAAAAGTTAACTGGGGTATAGTAATAGCTATAATACTAGTAATAATAATAGCTTATATATTATTTAAAACTACCCTAGGATTTGAGTTAAGAGGTGTAGGATATAACAAATTTGGTGCTGAATATGCAGGTATAGATGTTAAAAAATCTATATTTACATCTATGGCAATAGCAGGGCTGCTTGCTGGAGCTGCTGGAGCAATACAAGTTATGGGTGTATCTCATAATATAACAGTGCTAGCTGCACCTGAAGGTACTGGATTTGACGGTATAGCTGTTGCTCTTATAGCAAATAGTAATCCAATAGGAACCATATTCTCAGGGCTATTATTTGGAGCTCTTAGATATGGAGGAAGTAAGATGCAAACTATAGGTGCACCTTCTGAAGTAATAAATATAGTTACAGGTTCTATAGTTTACTTTATAGCTATAAGCAGTGCTTTAAGAATTGCTTATAATAAATTTAAGAAGAAAAAAACGCAAGGGGGTAATAAATAATGCAAGATTTAGCAATTATACTTAGTACGACACTTATGTACTCTACACCCCTTATATTTACAGCTTTAGGAGGTATATTCTCAGAAAATTCAGGGATTGTTAATATAGGGCTTGAAGGTATGATGGTTATAGGTGCCTTTGCAGGTGCTGCTTCAGGTTATTTATTTGGAAATCCGTGGTTGGCGTTTTTAATAGGTGGATTGGCAGGAGGATTATTTGCTTTAATTCATGCTATAGCTACCATTAGTTTAGACGCAGACCATACTATATCAGGCGTTGCCATAAACTTATTAGCCCCTGGTGTTGCATTATTTACATCAAAAATGTTATTTGATGGATCAACTATGACACCAGCGATAGATATAGAACAAAAAATACCAAGACCTTTAAATGGTGTATTTCCTCAAGGTAGTCCATTAGATACAATTTTTAACACTTATGCTACTGTTTATTTAGCGTTTATATTTGTAATTTTAGTTTGGTTTATTTTATATAAAACTAAGTTAGGTCTAAGAATAAGAGCAGTAGGAGAACATCCAAGAGCAGCAGATACATTAGGTATAAATGTTACTAAAGTAAGATATCTTTCTGTTATATTATCAGGTGTTTTGGCTGGATTTGGTGGAGCTGCTATGAGTTTAGCTATAGTTTCGTCATTTAGACCTACACTAATATCTGGTCAAGGATATATAGCTATGGCGGCTGTCATATTTGGTAAGTGGAAGCCACAAGGTGCAATGTGGGCATGTTTATTATTTGGATTCTCAACAGGACTTGCAGTTTATCTTGGAAATCCACAATTACCATTCCATATAAATGAAAACTTATTATCTATGACACCATATATAATAACACTTATAATACTTGTAATATTTGTAAAAAGTTCTAATTCGCCGTCAGCTTTAGGTATACCATATAAGAAAGGCGAAAGATAATCGTATAGTAAAAGGTGGTAGATTTAATCTATCATCTTTTTTTATTAGGAAGTTATAGGATATTAATTTTAATGTATAAAAATATAGAATGTTTTCCAAAATTAAGATAAGGAAGTGAGATTATGCATTATAGCGATGCCCCATTTATTCCTCAAAATAATGTAGGTCTAGTATTAGTAGACAAAAGAATTCCTAAGGAAATGGAATATCAATTGAAAAATAGAAATATAGATATAATAAAAACTTATGAATGTAGAGAAACCTATGAAGCCATAAAACATCATCCAGATATTTGTGTTTGCTATTTAGGAAAAGGAGATATTGTTATAGCCCCTAATGTATACGATTATTATGTAGAAGTTTTAAAAGAATATAACTTTAATATAATTAAAGGAAAAGAATATATTAAAAATAGATATCCTTATAACATCCAATATAATGTAGCGATTCTAGGGAAATATGCAATTCATAATTTCCAATATACAGAAAAAAATATATTAGATTACATAAATAATAACAAAATGATAAGAATAAATGTAAGGCAAGGATATTCTAAATGCTCTATATGTATAATTGATGAAAATTCTATAATAACGTCAGATGCAGGTATATACTCAGAGGTTATAAAACACGATATTAACTGCTTATTAATAGAAGAAGGTAGTATAAACCTATTTAACATGAATCATGGATTTATAGGGGGCTGTAGTGGTTTAATTGCTAAGGATACCTTATGCTTTTCAGGAGATATAACAAAACATCCTAATTATGTGGAAATAAAAAGGTTTTTAGATGAAAGAAACAAAAAAGTAATTTGCTTAAGTAATGATACTCTATTGGATTTGGGATCTATAATTCCTCTTATGACCAGAAGGGAGTGGTGAAATTTGCCATATAGAGACATACATCTTAGGATATTAAGTGAACACAAAGGTGCTCTACAAAACTTCATTGAATCAGGTACGTTCAACAAAGATGTTAAATATAATGATGGTCTTGTTGAAGTAAATGTATATATTGATGAAAATAAAAAAGAAACAACAAAAATAAGAATAGCATCAGAAATAACCAACACACTTATACATATAGTAAAAAGAGAATTATTAAAACAAAACATACAAAAAATATATAGTGAAATTTACGACGAAGAAGTAGAAGGGATTTATAAACATTCGCTAGATCTTTTTAACAAAAAGGAAACTTTTATAAAAGAAAGTATATTTAATAGGGTATATGATTACATATCTAAAAACAACCAGATAAATATAGAGGGATTTGTGCAATTCAGAATGAAGGATTTCTTAAATTACATATCTAAGCTCAGTGATAGAGGACTAGAAGAATATTTAATAAAAAAAGATCAAGATGAATTTATAAATGTACTCAAATATTTTGTAGAGATGCAAGAAGAAAAAATAGATATATTAAAAGTACATATATTGAAAGATGGATCATTTATTTTATGCGATAAAGAAGATAATATTTTAGAAAATAAAAATAATGAAGATATGATAAATATGGTCCTAAAAGAAAATTTAAATTACGAAGACTTTTTAATAAGCACATTACTGACGTTGTGTCCTAAGCAAATATTAATATATGATAACCTGGAAAATAATGTATCAAAAGAGATTATAGAAACTGTAAAATCAATATTTGGCGATAAAGTTATAATTCAACAAAGAGCATAATGCTCTTTGTTTTATTTTTTTATATTGAAAAAAAGTAACTTAATATATAAAATATATATTATCGTCTAAAATATTAATCTCAAATAAGGAGATGATAAAATGGGAAATGTAGCAACGATACTTTTTTTGGCTGTAATAGGAGGGATAATAGGCTGGATTACTAATGTACTGGCTATAAAACTAATATTTAGACCTATAAATCCAATAAAAATACCTATACTAAATATAGAAATATTAGGCCTTATACCTAAGAGAAGAGGAGAAATAGCTCAAAATATAGGTGAGATAGTACAAAATGAACTAATATCTTTAGATGAAATAGTGGACGAGGTATTAAAAGAAGAAGATAAAGATAGAATAGTTAAGTATATAAAACTTAAAATAAATAACGTTATAAGCGATAAAATGCCTGTATTTATACCAAGTACATTCAAGGAACTAATACAGGGTTATTTAGATGATATAGTAGAGCAAGAAATAAGTGCAACAGTTACAGATTTAAGCGAAGAATTAGTTAACAAGGCTACAGATAGAATAAATATCCAAAAGATGATAGAAGACAAAGTAAACGAACTTGATTTAGAAAAGCTTGAGGATATAATATTAAGTATAGCTAAAAAAGAATTAAAGCATATAGAAGTATTAGGTCTTGTTTTAGGATTTTTAATAGGAATAATCCAAGGATTAGTAGTTATGTTTATATAAAACATGTATATAAAAATTATACTTGATTAATAATAGTATATATGGTAATATCTTATTAAAATATTTCGAATAATTTGCTATGAAGAGGAAAAGTAAAATAAACCCAGTTTACAGAGATGATAAGTCACCGGCTGAAAGCTTATCTAAATATGGATATTTGAAAACTACCTTGGAGCTGAATTTAGTAACTGTGCACAGTGAAAGTATTCGGGTGACGCCTTATAGTCTTACAAGAGGGCTTATGCCAACTTGGGTGGAACCGCGATATATACTCGTCCCATGATTTCATGGGGCGAGTTTTTTGTTTTTGTAAATATTCAAGAGGAGGTAAATAATATGATAAAAGTTACTTTAAAGGATGGTTCAGTAAGGGAGTATGAACAAGGGACATCTATAATGGACGTAGCTAAATCTATAAGTGAAGGATTAGCTAGAAGTATAGTAGGGGCATCTGTAAATGATGAATTAGTAGGACTTGATTATAAATTAAATGAAGATGCTGACTTAAATCTATATAAATTTGATGATGTAGAAGGTAAAGAGGTATTTAGACATACAAGTGCGCATATTTTAGCACAAGCTATAAAAAGATTATACCCTGAAGCTAAACTTGCTATTGGGCCTGCTATAGAAAATGGATTTTATTATGATATAGACTTAGATTATAGACTTACTCCACAAGACTTAGAAAAATTAGAAGCAGAAATGAAAAAAATAGCTAAGGAAGATTTAACTTTAGAGAGATTTGAACTTTCAAAAGAAGAAGCTTTAAAGATAATGAAAGAGCAAGGCGAAGATTATAAAGTTGAGTTAATAAATGATCTTCCAGAAGGTGAAACACTATCTTTTTATAAACAAGGGGATTTTACTGATTTATGTAGAGGACCACATTTACCATCTACTAAAAAAGTAAAAGCTGTAAAACTTTTAAACATAGCTGGTGCTTACTGGCGTGGAGATGAAAAAAACAAGATGCTACAAAGAATATATGGAGTATCTTTTGAAAAAGCTAAGGACTTAGAAGATTATCTACACTTATTAGAAGAAGCTAAGAAAAGAGACCATAGAAAATTAGGAAAAGAACTAGAATTATTTACAATACCTGATGAAGGACCAGGGTTCCCATTATTCTTACCAAGAGGAATGGAACTTAAGAATGAACTATTAAAATTCTGGAGAGAAATACACAAAAAAGATGGTTATGTTGAAATAGAAACTCCAATAATATTAAACAGAGCATTATGGGAAACTTCAGGGCACTGGTATAACTACAAAGAAAATATGTACACTGTACAAATAGATGAGCAAGACTTTGCTATAAAGCCAATGAACTGCCCAGGAGGACTTATATACTATAAGTCTAAACCACACTCATACAGAGACTTCCCAATGAGAGTTGGAGAAGTAGGTAGGGTTCATAGACATGAATTATCTGGAGCATTACACGGACTTATGAGAGTTAGAGCATTTACTCAAGATGATGCACATATATTTATGTTACCAGAGCAAATAAAAGATGAGATAAAAGGTGTTGTAGATTTAATAGATAGAGTTTATAAAACTTTTGGATTTGAATACCACTTAGAATTATCTACTAGACCAGAAAAATCTATGGGTACAGATGAAGAGTGGGCAGCGGCTGAAAATGGATTAAGAGAAGCTCTAGAAGACTTAGGTGTTGAATATAAATTAAATGAAGGTGATGGGGCTTTCTATGGTCCTAAGATAGACTTCCACTTAAGAGACTGCTTAGGAAGAACATGGCAATGTGGTACTATACAATTAGATATGCAACTTCCACAAAGATTTGATATAAGTTATGTAGGAAAAGATGGAGAAAAACATGTACCTGTTATGATACACAGAGTTGCATTTGGAAGTATAGAAAGATTTATAGGTATATTAATAGAGCATTATGCTGGTAAATTCCCAACATGGATAGCACCAGTACAAGTTAAGATATTACCTATATCAGATAAATACAATGACTATGCTAAAGAAGTAAGAGCTAAATTATTTGAAAAGAATATAAAAGTAGAAATAGATGATAGAGCAGAAAAAATAGGTTACAAAATAAGAGAAGCTCAAATGGAAAAAATACCTTATATGTTAGTAGTAGGGGAAAAAGAAGCACAAAACAATGAAATTTCAGTTCGTTCAAGAGACAAGGGTGAATTAGGTTCTGTAAATATAGAAAGTTTCTTAAATGATATATTAAAAGAAATTGAAGAAAGATCTAATATAATTCAAGCTTAATAAAAAAGAGGTGTTAGAAATCTAACACCTCTTTTTCTATACGCTTACTTTAGTTATCAATGATTTTAACTCATCATGGGTCATAGTTTCTTTATCAAATAAATATTGTGATACAATGTGAAGGTCTTGCATACTTTGACCTAATAAATCTAGAGTTTCCTTATAACATCCATCGATTATTTTATTTGCTTCTTCTTGTATTTTTTCTGAAAGTAGTGTTTTTTGGTTTCCATCTAATGTCACATATCCGAAGCTGCTCATACCATACTCACATACCATTTGAGTTGCAATTTCAGTAACCTTTTTCAAGTCGTCCTTAGCCCCTGTAGATTGATGATTAAATATTAATTCTTCTGCTGCTTTTCCTGCTAATAATATTTTCATTCTGCCTAATAACTCTTCTTTTGTATATATAAATCTGTCTTCATCTGGAAGTTGTAAAACATATCCTAATGCCTGTCCTCTTGGAACTATAGATACCTTTTGTATAGGATTTAGCCCTAATACATTACTAACCAATGCATGGCCTGACTCATGATAAGATACTATTTTCTTTTCTTTTTCTATTAATTTAGCATTTTTTGATTCAAGACCAGCTATTACTCTTTCTATGGCTTTATCAAAGTGAAGTTGAGTTATAATATTACTGTTGTCTCTAACTGCAAGGATTGCTGCTTCATTTGCAATATTTGCAAGATGAGCACCGTTAAATCCATGGGTTTTTTTAGCTAAAATATCTAAATTAACAGCTGGGTCTATAGGTTTATTTTGAGTATGAACTTTTAGTATCTCATGTCTAGTAAAATAGTTAGGATTTCCTATGTGTACGTGTCTATCAAATCTTCCAGGTCTTAATAATGCTTCATCTAATAAATCAAGACGGTTAGTTGCACCTACTATTATTACATTGGTATCCTTGTTAAATCCATCCATTTCTACAAGTAATTGATTAAGAGTCTGATCTTTTTCATTGTTGCTTTCAAGATGTCTTTTTGCTCCGACTGCATCGATTTCATCAATAAATATTATACTAGGAGATTCTTTTCTAGCTTTTTCAAATAATGTTCTAACTCTTTTTGCACCAACTCCTACGTATTTTTCAACGAACTCTGAACCTGTTACATTGAAAAAGGAAGAATTAGTTTCTCCAGCCACGGCGGCTGCCAGCAATGTTTTACCTGTTCCAGGGGGACCATAAAATAAAACTCCCTTGGGAATTTTAGCTCCCATTTTTTTATATTTGTCAGGGTTTTTTATAAAGTCCACTAGTTCAAATAGTTCTTCTTTTACTTCTTCTAGACCAGCTACATCTTTAAATGTAGTTTTAGGTTTTGTGTAGCTAGAGTCATCAGGTGGAGTTTCTTTTTCCATTTTTGTTTGAGCAAATGCTGGAACAGGTACGTTGATTTTCTTCAAGATTTCTTTTATAGTTTTCATAATCATGCACCTCAAATAATATGGTATTTTTGTTTAAACTTATTGTTACCTTTATTGCCAAATAATATTATTTAAATATTTTCCAAATTAAACTAAAATAGTAATAATATAATAAAAAGTATTGCCATAAAGAAAAAATTTAACGGATTTTTTAAAAAAAGTTGACAAATATTTTATATAATGATATATTTTATAAGGTAGTTGATGTGAACAAGAAGAAGTTATCCGCTTCTCACCTTACAACAAAAGTTAGTAAGGTTAATAATAGTTACTATTACTTATGGAATTGCTATGTAACTTGTGCGGATGACTTTGTCATTCGCTTTTTTTATATAAAATTATAGTTGGAGGTGTCCTGCCATTAGTAAAGAAATGCCATTAAACGATGAAATAAGAGATAAAGAAGTTAGAGTGCTATCAGATACAGGAGAGCAATTAGGGGTAATGTCTTCTCAAGAAGCTCAAGCAATAGCTAATAGCAAAAATTTAGATCTAGTAAAAATATCACCAAATGCTAATCCACCAGTATGTAGAATAATGGATTATGGCAAGTTTAAATATGAGCAATCTAGAAAAGAAAAAGAATCTAAAAAGAAACAAAAAACTGTAAGCCTTAAAGAAATAAGATTAAGACCTGGTATAGAAGCAAATGATTTAAACACTAAAGCTAAAAATGCTATCAAGTTCTTACAAAAAGGCGATAAAGTAAAAGTAGAATTAAGATTCAGAGGAAGACAATTAGGACACAAAGATATAGGTAAAGTAGTTATGACAGATTTCATAGCATTAATAGAAGAATATGGAACAACAACTAAAGCTCCTGCATTTGAAGGCAATAATATGGTTGTAATAATAGAACCAAAAAAATAGACTAAAATTTGAGAGGAGGAACCCACTATGCCAAAAATGAAAACTCATAGAGGTGCTGCTAAGAGATTTAAAGCAACAGGAAGTGGAAAATTAAAAAGATCTAAGGCTTATAGAAGACACATACTAACTAAGAAGAGTGCTAAAACTAAGATGCAATTAAGAAAAGCAGGAATAGTTAGTGAAGGTGATGCAAGAAGAATAGCTCAATTATTACCATATATATAAAATCCCGGATGGAAATTTATATTATAAAACTTATGGACTAAAGTAGAAAACAAAGGAGGCGTAACCATGGCAAGAGTAAAAAAGGCAATGAATGCTCGTAAAAAGCATAAAAAAGTATTAAAACTTGCAAAAGGTTTTATAGGAGCAAGAAGTAAATTATTCAGACCTGCTAATCAATTCGTAATGAAGGCATTAAGAAACGCTTATGTAGGTAGAAAGTTAAGAAAAAGAGACTTCAGAAAATTATGGATACAAAGAATAAATGCTGGTGCTAGAATAAATGGATTATCTTATTCAAAATTCATGAATGGATTAAAATTAGCAGGCATAGAAGTAAACAGAAAAATGTTAGCTGAAATGGCTATACATGATGCAGAAGGTTTTGCTCAATTAGTATCTGTTGCTAAAGAAAAATTAGCTGCTTAATAATAAGACAAGTACCTGAGATTATACTCAGGTACTTTTTTTAGTTTTTCCAGGTTTTAATAGTATTGTTGTCTCATTCTAAAGGCTCCTTTATTAATTTTATTTGTACTATTATATTTTATTAGATACAAAGTGTGATGTTAAAAGAGTAATACATAGCATTATTATTAAAAAACGATAGATAATACCAATAGGGGTTAAAAATAAGCTATTATTGAGGGTTTTAATACTTTACATTAAATATTTTATATTATATAATCTATTCTTATAAATTGATATGATACATGACTATAAGGGGTGAAAATAGAATATGAAAAAGCCTATAGAAGATACCATAGGTGCGTGGAGAAAATTGTTTAATAAACTATCCACAGCTCAAATTATGGTTTTAGGTTTTGGAAGTCTAATTCTTTTAGGGGCCTTAATTTTAACATTACCTATAGCATCCCAAGATGGGAATAGTATAGGTTTTTTAAATGCCTTATTTACATCAACATCGGCAGTTTCCATTACAGGACTAGTAGTTGTAGATACTGCAACAAGTTGGACTTTGTTTGGACAAATAGTTATAATACTTTTAACTCAAGTTGGTGGGTTGGGGTTTATGACTATTACAACTATGCTTGCACTTATAATTAAAAAGAAGATAAATTTAAGAGAGCGGCTTTTAATACAAGAATCTTTTCATCAATTTGATCTGTCAGGGCTTGTAAAGCTAACAAGACATGTAGTGCTTATAACATTTATAATAGAAGGCTTTGGAGCTCTAATGCTATCAACTGTATTTATTCCTCAATTTGGCGTGGCAAAAGGGATATGGTATAGTATATTTCATGCAATAGGTGGATTTTGTAATGCTGGATTTGATTTAATGGGGGGAATAAGTGGAAAATATAGTAGTTTAACTTATTATGCAGATAATATAACTATAAATATAACTATATGTGGGCTTATAGTTTTAGGTGGTTTAGGATTTCCTGTTATATTAGATGTGTTTAGAAATAAAGTATTCTCAAAATTTTCACTACACTCTAAAGTAGTCTTGACTACAACAACTATAATAATAATTTTAGGAACCGTATTAATATTTGCTATAGAATATAATAATCCACAAACTTTAGGAAATTTACCGCTAAAAAATAAGCTGCTAGGATCGTTATTTCAATCTATAACTCCTAGATCTGGTGGATTTAATACTTTGGATTTAACTAGCCTAAATCAGACATCAACATTTATTACGATAATACTTATGTTTATAGGCGCATCACCTTCATCAACAGGTGGAGGTATAAAAACCACAACTCTAGCTATATTAATATTATCGGTTAGAACATTTATAGTAGGTAAAGAAGATGTAGAAGTATATAATAGAAGAATTTCTTATTCAATAGTAAATAAGGCTATAGGGGTATCTTTTATAGCACTTACTACGATAATTATATGTACTTTAATATTAACTACATTTGAGCCGGAATTTGATATAGTAGAATCTTTATATGAGGTAATATCAGCTTTTGCTACAGTAGGGCTTACTCTTGGAGGGAGCTTTGATTTAACTCCTATAGGAAAATTAGTTATAGTGTTTTGTATGTTTGCAGGAAGGGTTGGATCACTTACAATACTCATAGCTATAGCATCTAGAGGAAATAAACAAGTTATAAAATATCCTGAAGGCAAAATCATAGTCGGATAATAACATTATATAATGCATAAATATAAGGAGTGAAAATAGCATATGAAAAACCCTATAGAAAATACCATAGGGAGATGTGGTAAAATATTTAATTGTCTATCTCCAGCTCAGGTCATGGTTTTAGGCTTTGCAGGTGTGATTTTTTTAGGTGCAATACTTTTAACATTGCCTATAGCATCTCAAGATGGGAAAAGTATTGGTTTTTTAAATGCCCTATTTACATCTACATCTGCTGTTTGTGTTACAGGTCTAATCGTTGCAGACACTGCAACTCATTGGACTTTATTTGGACAAATAGTAATAATATCCTTAATTCAAGTTGGTGGATTGGGATTTATGACTGTAGCAACTATGCTTGCACTTATAATTAAAAAAAGAATACATTTGAAAGAAAGGCTTTTAATACAAGAATCACTAAATCATTTTGATTTATCAGGTCTAGTAAAATTAAGTAGATATGTATTTCTTATAACCTTTATAATAGAAGGTTTTGGAGCCTTGCTTTTATCGACTGTATTCATTCCTCAATTTGGGATAACAAAGGGTATATGGTACAGTATATTCCATGCCATATCTGGATTTTGTAATGCGGGGTTTGATTTAATGGGAGGAATAAGTGGCAAGTATAGTTCTTTAATTTCTTATGTAAATAATTCAACTATAAATTTAACTATATGCGGACTTATAATTTTAGGTGGATTGGGATTTCCTGTTATATTAGATATATTGAAGGCAAGAAGATTTTCTAAACTTTCAATACATTCTAAGATAGTATTAACTACAACAGCTATATTAATAATAATAGGGACTATATTAATATTTGTTATAGAATATAATAATCCAGACACTATAGGAAACTTATCCATAAAAGGTAAGTTACTTGGTTCTTTATTTCAATCTATAACTACTAGAACTGCAGGATTTAATACTTTAGATTTAACCAAGATGAACCAAGCATCGACATTTATAATGATAATACTTATGTTTATAGGTGCATCTCCAGCATCAACTGGTGGAGGTATAAAGACAACTACATTAGCTACTTTAATATTAACAGTTAAGACTTTCATAGTAGGTAAAGAAGATGTAGAGGTGTATAATAGAAGAGTTTCTTATGCAATAGTAAATAAGGCTATAGGAATATTTTTCATAGCTATTACAATAGTAGTTACAGCTACGTTAATACTGACTATATTTGAGCCGAAATTTGATGTAGTAGAATCCTTATATGAAGTAGTATCAGCTTTTGCTACAGTAGGACTTAGTATTGGAGGTAGCTTTAATTTAACTCCTGTTGGACAAATAGTCATAATGCTTTGTATGTTTGCTGGAAGGGTTGGATCCCTTACAATACTCATAGCTATAGCAGCTAGAGGAAATAAACAAATTATAAGATATCCTGAGGGAAAAATAATAGTTGGATAATGAAGGGAGATATATTATGAGACAATATGTTGTTATAGGCTGTGGAAGGTTCGGTTCATCTGTAGCTACTACTATGAATTTACTTGGACATCAAGTTATGGCTATAGACAAAAATGAGGATACAATACAAAATATAGCTGACAAAGTTACTCATGCTGCAATAGTAGATGTTACAGATGAAAATGCTTTAAGATCTATTGGTCTTGGAAATTTTGATGTAGTTATAGTAGCAATAGGATCGGATATAAGGGCATCAATAATGGCTACGTTAATAGCTAAAGAAATGGGAGTACCACAAGTAGTATGTAAAGCTATGGATGAATTACAAGCTAAGGTATTATACAAAATAGGGGCAGATAGAGTTATATTTCCAGAAAGAGATATGGGAGTTAGAGTTGCCCATAACTTAGTGTCTAATAACATACTAGACCATATCGAATTAGACCCAGAGTATTCTATAGTTGAAATAGTAACTCCAAGTGCCTGGGTAGGTAGCACTATAAAGGAATTAGATTTAAGAGCCAAATATGAGGTTACAGTATTAGCCATCAAACATGGAAGAGATATAAATGTGACACCATCTCCTGACGAACGTCTAAGACTCGGCGACATACTAGTAGTTATAGGAAGTAATAATAAGATAAGTCATATAACACCAGATGATAATATTTTTAGGAGATAATTAAATGATAATAGAGATAAGTAGTAAAGAAAATGAAAAGATAAAATATACTAAGTCA
The DNA here is from genome assembly GCF_059569055.1 of Sporacetigenium mesophilum DSM 16796. Classification (NCBI taxonomy): domain Bacteria; kingdom Bacillati; phylum Bacillota; class Clostridia; order Peptostreptococcales; family Tepidibacteraceae; genus Sporacetigenium; species Sporacetigenium mesophilum. The sequence continues at coordinate 77,716 of NZ_JCANUR010000008.1, forward strand.
TTACTAAAATCAAAAACTAGACAAGAAGAAAACAAATATATAATAGAAGGCTATAGAATAATTACCCAAGCCCTAGAGAGTAACGCTAGTATTGACTATATTATATTTAATGATGATTTTTCAAATAAAAAAGAATTTATGATAGTAGATACATTAAAGTCTAGAAATATACCTATCTATAAAACTACTAATAAGTTATTTAAAGATTTAGTAGATACAGAAAATACACAAGGTATTTTGGCTGTTATAAATATAAAAGAAAATAATTTAGATGATTTAATAAAAGATGAAACAAAATTTGTAGTTGTATTAGATAGAATACAAGACCCAGGTAATATGGGAACTATAATAAGAACTGCAGATGCATCTGGGGTTGATTTAATAATAACTTTAAAAGGAAGTGTAGACATATACAACCCTAAAGTTATAAGATCTACAATGGGATCTATATTTAATATGAAAACCATTAGTTTAAATGAAGAAGATGCCATAAAAACCTTAAAAGATAATGAATTCAACATAGTATCAAGTTATTTAGATACTGACAATTATTATAGTAATGTAAAATATGGAAGTAAAGTTGCTTTAGTTATAGGAAATGAAGCTAATGGAATAAATGATAATATAATAAAAAAATCTGATATATTAGTTAAGATACCTATATATGGAAGTGCAGAATCCTTAAATGCTGCTATAAGTGCAGGAATATTAATGTATGAAATTAAAAAATATTTAGTATAATACATTGTAAGTAATAATTTACTATGATATAATTTTATAACATAAACTCTAATATTATAAAAACAATGAAAGAGAAAAGTACTTTGATTAAACTTAGTACAGAGAAAAGTGACTAGGCTGGAAGCACTTTATAAGAAATCAATGGAAGTTCGCTCTGGAGTTTCAAGGTTGAAATTTAAGTAGACTTTGACGTATGAACGCGTTAAGTTCTTATGAGTGGTCTAATTTATTAGACTATTAGGGTGGTACCGCGGAAAATATAGCCTTTCGTCCCTACTTAGGGATAAGGGGCTTTTTTTGTTGTATTAAATAATTAATATCCATTTATTATATAGAAAGGGTGAATAATGTGAAGGAAAAACTACAGACTTTACAACAAAGTGCCTTAGCTGAAGTTAAAACTACACAAAGTATAGAGGAAGTAGAAACTCTAAGGGTAAAGTACCTAGGAAAAAAGGGAGAAATAACAGCTATACTAAAAGAAATGGGTAAATTATCAGCTGATGAAAGACCTATTATAGGAAAAGTTGCAAATGAAGTTAGAGAAGCAATAGAAAATTCTATAGCTTCAAGAAAAGAAGAATTAAAATCTATAGAAAAGAATCAAAAATTACAAACTGAAGTACTTGATGTAACTATGCCAGGAAATAAATTTATTGTAGGAAAAAAACATCCTATATCTCAAGTAATAGATGAAGTAAGTGAAATATTTATGGGAATGGGATTTGGCATAGCGCAAGGTCCAGAAATAGAAACTGTATTTAATAACTTTGATGCATTAAATGCACCTAAAGATCATCCATCTAGAGACATGTCAGATACATTCTATATAAATGATGAATTGCTACTTAGAACTCAAACATCTCCAGTTCAAGTAAGAACAATGAAAAGTATGGACTTACCTATAAGAGTAATATCTCCAGGAAGATGTTTTAGATCAGACTCCCCAGATGCTACACATTCTCCAATGTTTCATCAAATAGAAGGATTAGTTGTAGATAAAAATGTAACTATGGCAGAACTTAAGGGCACACTAGATACATTTGTTAAAAAGTTATTTGGTGAAAAGACAAAGACTAAGTTCAGACCGCATAACTTCCCATTTACAGAGCCAAGTGCAGAAGTAGATGTTACTTGTTTTAAATGTGGTGGAGATGGATGTCCTATGTGTAAGGGCGAAGGTTGGATAGAAATATTAGGCGCAGGTATGGTTCATCCAAATGTTCTAAGAAACTGTGGGATAGACCCAGAAGAGTACAGTGGATTTGCATTTGGTATGGGAGCAGATAGAATTACAATGCTTAAATATGAAATAGATGATATTAGATTATTATTCGAAAATGATATGAGATTTTTAAATCAATTTTAATAGGAGGGATAAATATGTTAGTTCCTTTGAAATGGCTAAGAGATTATGTAGATATAAATATAGATAGTAAAGATTTTGCTGACAAAATGACAATGACAGGATCTAAAGTAGAAAGAGTTGAATCATTTGGAGAAGAAATAGAAAAAGTAGTAGTTGGTAAAATACTAGAAATAGAACAACACCCAAATGCAGATAAGTTAGTAGTTACTAAAATTGATATTGGAAATGAAATTATTCAAGTAGTGACTGGAGCTAAAAACATATCTAAAAATGATTATATCCCTGTTGCATTAGTAGGAGCTAAGCTTCCTGGCGGTATAAAGATAAAAAAGGGAAAATTAAGAGGAGAAACATCTGAAGGTATGATGTGTTCTGGTGATGAGCTAGGAATCCCATCGCAATATGTAGCAGAATACAAAAGAGATGGAATATACATATTAGATCATGAAGAAAATTATGAATTAGGAAAAGATATAAAAGATATATTAGGTATAAATGATACATTAATAGAATTTGAGATAACTTCAAATAGACCTGATTGCAGATCTATAATAGGTATAGCTAGAGAAGCAGCAGTTACTTTAGAAAAAGAAATGAAGTATCCAAGTATAAATGTTAAAGAAAGTGATGAAAGCATAAGCTTTAATATTAAAATAGAAAATAATGATTTATGTCCAAGATATAGTGCTAGAATAGTTAAGGATATAAAGATAGGGCCATCTCCATATTGGATGCAAAGAAGGCTTATAGAAGCAGGTGTAAGACCTATAAACAATATAGTTGATATAACAAATTACGTTATGTTAGAGTTAGGCCAGCCTCTTCATGCATTTGATTTAAGAGAAATAGGTACGAATGAAATAGTAGTTAAAACTGCTCGAGATGGAGAAAAGTTTATAACTTTAGATGAACAAGAAAGAATTCTTGACTGTAATACGATAGTTATAACTAATGGGGAAAAAACATTAGGTATAGCAGGTGTAATGGGTGGAGCTAATTCTGAAATAAAAGATGACACTACAGAAATATTAATAGAAAGTGCTAACTTTAAATCAGAAAGTATAAGAGCCACATCTAAAAAGTTAGGGCTTAGAACAGAAGCATCTGCAAGATATGAAAAAGGTATTGATGTAAACGTAGTAGAGACTGCAATAAATAGAGCAGCTCAATTAATAGAGGAATTAGGGGCTGGAAGAGTACTAAAAGGTATAGTAGATAACTATGAAAATAAAGTAGAAAAGCAAAAAATGGTTGTAAGACCTCAAAAAATAAATTCTTTATTAGGAGTTAATGTTCCTTTAAATGATTTTATAGGAATATTAGAAAGATTAGAATTTAAATGTAATTTAATAGAAGATAATAAATTAGAAATAGAAGTTCCAAGTTTTAGATTAGATATAGAGCAAGAGGCTGATATATTAGAAGAAATAGCTAGAATATACGGATATGAAAATATACCATCAGCTTCTTTATATGGAAATACTACTGTTGGCATAAAAACTGACAATCAAAAATTTGAAGACAAAATAAAAAATAGTTTAGTATCTATGGGAATAAATGAAATATTAACTTATTCATTTGTAAGCCCAAGAGGAGTAGACAAAATAAATTTATCTCAAAATGATAAGAAAAGAGATTTTGTTAAAATAATAAATCCTCTTGGTGAAGAAACATCTGTAATGAGAACTACTTTAATATCTAATATGTTAGATGTTATGTATACTAATTATTCTCGTAAAGTAAATTCATTTGCTGGATTTGAAATTGGAAATACATTTGAACTAAGCTCAGATTTTCCAAATCAAACTAAAAAGTTATGCATAGGTATTTATGGAAACAATATAGATTTCTTCTATTTAAAAGGGGCTTTAGAAGAAACATTATATAATACAGGATTTTCAGATTATGAAATAATCCCAGAAAAAGAAAATTTAACATTCCACCCTGGAAGATGTGCTAATATAGTGTATAATAATATATGTATAGGAACCTTTGGCGAACTTCATCCTGACGTGTTGGATAATTATAACTTAAGCAATAGAGTTTACATGGCTGAAATAGATTTAGACTTAGTGTTTGCAAACTCTAACTGCGAAAAACGTTATAAAGCATTGCCAAAATATCCAGCTATAACTAGAGATATTGCATTATTAGTTAAAGATGAGGTATTTGTTAAGCAAATAGAAGATATAATAAAGGAAAACTCTCAAGGATTATTAGAAAGTTATGAGTTATTTGATGTATACAAAGGTGCTCAAATACAAGAAGGATATAAGTCTGTTGCTTATTCTATAGTATATAGAAGTCAAGATAGAACGTTAACTGATGAAGATGTTTCTAAGGTACATGATAAGATAGTAAGTGAGCTAAGTGAGAAATTAAATGCTAACTTAAGATCAAATTAATACACGCTAGCATGGGGGTGTTAGAATGAATAAAGTTATTGTCAAAATAAATGGCATTGAATATCCTATGGTTGGAGAAAAAACTAAGGAACATATGAGAGCTGTTGCTCATTATGTGGATGAAGAAATGGAAAAGATAACTAAGGCTAATCCTAGATTAAGCACTAGTATGGCAGCTATATTGACAGCTTTAAATATAACAGACATATTATTTGAATGTTCTTCTGAAAATGAAGAGCTTAGTAAAAAATATGCAAAGGTTATGGAAGAAAATAGTAAGCCAAATCAAGAAATTCAAGTCGAATTAGAAAAAATAAAAATCGAGTTGGAACAATCGAAAATAGATATAATCAAAAAAGAAAATGAAGTAGACTCATTAAAAAAAGAAATAGAAAGTCAAAAAGAAATAGCTATAAAAGCAACTGAAGAGTGCAATAAACATAAAAATGAATATGAAGAGTCAGAAAACAGAATAAAAGTAGCAGAAGACTTAGCTTCTAGTTTTCAAAATAAGTTATATGATCTTCAATTAAAAGTTATTGAGCTAGAGCAAGAATTAAAGTCATATAAGGCAAAGAATGCAGAATAACATAGTTAACCTTCAGGGTAAAATAACCTGAAGGTTAATTTTTTGAGGATTGCAAGTTTAAATTGTGTTTATTAAAGGAGGTATAAAATGAATAAATTAGAGTTATTAGCTCCAGTTGGCAGTTTTGAATCACTAAGAGCAGCAGTACAAAACGGAGCAAATGCTGTGTATCTAGGAGGTATGGAATTTAGCGCTAGGGCATCGGCAAATAATTTCGACAGAGATGAACTTAAAGAAGCTGTAGAGTATGCTCATATAAGAGATGTCGATGTATTTGTAACAGTAAATACATTAATAAAACAAAATGAAATAGAAGATTTTATTAAATATATAAAATATCTATATGATATAGATGTAGATGCAATAATACTTCAGGATATAGGAATGGCAAGGTTAATAAAAAAATTACTTCCTGATTTCGAACTCCATGCTAGTACGCAAATGGTAGCTCACTCTATAGAGGATGTTAAATATCTTGAAAATATAGGATTTAATAGAGTTGTATTGGCCAGAGAGTTAAACGTAGATGAAATAAAGTATATATGTGACAACACAAATGTAGATATAGAAGTATTTGTACATGGGGCACTTTGTGTATGTTATTCAGGACAATGTCTTATGAGCAGTATGATAGGAAGTAGATCTGGAAATAGAGGAAGGTGTGCTCAGCCTTGTAGACAAAAATACGAACTAATAGACTTATATAACGGTGAAGTTTTAAGTACAGATGGGGAATATTTATTAAGTCCAAGGGATTTAAATACTATAGAAGATATAGATAAAATAATAGAATGTGGCGTTCATTCTCTAAAAATAGAAGGAAGAATGAAAAGACCAGAATACGTTGCAACTGTTATAAGAAGCTATAGACAAGCAATAGAACAATATAATAAAGATAATCAAATAAACATATCAGGTGAAACTATTAATGATTTATATACTATATTTAATAGAAATTTTACAAAGGGATATGTGTTAAACCAAGTTGGTTCAGATATAATGAACCCTTATAAACCTAATAATGTAGGTCTATATGTAGGACAAGTTATAGATTACAGTAGAAAAACCAATAAATTAAAAATAAAATTAGAAAACTCTCTTAAAAAAGGCGATGGAATAAACTTAGGTGGAGGAACTATAGGTAGAATATTAAAAAATAATGAAATATTAGAAAGAGGAAATAAAGGCGATATTATAGAAATAGATTTTGTAGGAGACGCAAAACTAAATCAACAAGTATATAAAACATCTGATAGTGAACTTATGGCTAAAGCTCAAAAAAGTTATGAAAATGAAGTAGAACATAAAAAAATAAATATAAAAGCAGATGTTATATTGAAGTTAAATGATTATCCAAAACTTATACTAAAAGATGAAAAAGGCAATGTAGTAGATGTTAGCGGAGATAAACTAATAGAACAAGCTATGAAAGTATCTTTAAGTGAAGATAAAGTAATATCTCAATTATCTAAGTTAGGAAACACACCATATGAATTAATACATATTAATATAAACATGGATGAGAATATAAGTATTCCTATAAGTGTATTAAATCAACTAAGAAGAAATGGAATAGAAGAACTAAATAATAAAAGGGCTATTTTAAATGTAAGAAAGTACAAAGAAACTAGTGTAGAATACAAACCTAATAAAATAAACAAAGATATAAAAAATAAAATTAGAGTAAAAGTGAAAAATATAGAACAATTAAAGGCATCACTAAAATATTCTGTAGATGCTATATACTACGAAGATATAAAAACTTTAGATACCGCAATAAACCTAGGCAAAAAACACAATATAAAAATAATATATAGTGCGCCTAGAATACTTAGAAATAGTGATTATAACTTATTAAATAAATTAAATAATATAGAAAATATACAAGTAGGAAATCTAGGTAGTATAAATTACCTAAAAAATAAAAACTTATATATTGATTACTATTTAAATCCATTTAATAGTGAATCAATAAATCACTTTGCATCTTATAATGCTAGTACTGTATGTATATCTGCTGAGTTAAATACAAGTGAAATAGAAGAAACCTTATTATATACAAATGCAGAAATAGAAAGTTTAGTATATGGGTATGTTCCACTTATGGTAACTGAGTACTGTCCAATGGGTGTTTTAACAAGAGATTGCAATAAGGATAAAAGATGCGAGACATGTAACAAAAGTATATATTCACTTAGAGATATAAAAGGGGAAGAGTATAAGTTATCTCAAGATATGTTTTGCAGGACAACCATATACAATTCAACACCATTATGTATGTTAGATGATTTAATAACATTACATGATATAGGAATAGATGTATTTAGATTAGATTTTACCTCTGAAAAAAGTGATGAAGTTGACAATATATTAAATGCATTTACATTAACTATAGATAATAATTTTAAAATATGTATGGAACATAAAGATGTTTACGATAATCTAAATAAAAATGGTGAAAATACAGGACACTACTATAGAGGCGTAGAGTAAAAAACAGGAGGGGTAACAATGAGAGAAAGAGCTTTAGAAATACTACATAAAAATCTTAAGACAGAACACTTAGTGAAACATTCATTCGCTGTTGAAGCTGTTATGAGAGAGTTAGGTAAGAGATTAGAACCACAAAGAGAAGAAGAATGGGCTATAGCTGGATTATTACATGATTTAGACTCAGACTTAATGGATTATATGTCTGAAGAAGGTGCAAAAATACATGGAGTAAAAGCTATAGAAATATTAAAGCAAGAGGGATTTGGAAATGAATTTATGTACCATGCAATAAGTGCACATAATGAATCTACTGGGGTAAGTAGAGATAATATTATAGACAAGGCGATATACGCAGCAGACCCTATAACTGGATTTATAAATGCTATAACTTTAGTTTATCCAGATAAAAAATTATCTAGTGTTAAGGTAAAGTCTATAACAAAGAGAATGAAAGAATTAAGATTTGCAGCAGGAGCTAATAGACATGCTATGAAAAGCATAGAAGAAGTAGGTATATCCTTTGATGAATTTGCAAAACTATCCCTTGAAGCTATGCAAAATATAAGTGATGAATTAGGATTATAGGTTAAATAAAAGGAAGGTCATATTAAATTATGACCTTCCTTTTGCTTGTTATATCTAACTGATAAATTTTTGAGCAAAGCGAATTTTTATTTTATATTTTTAAGTATTTGTACTAGATACTTCCAAGTTTTTTCAGTTGAAGATATACTTAAATGTTCATTTGGAGTATGAACATCATACATATCAGGACCTAATGATATGGCATCAACGTTTGGCATTTTTTCAAGTAATAATCCGCATTCAAGACCTGCATGAAGTGCCATTACTACAGGCTCTTTTCCAGTCATGTTTTTGTAAACATCTATACATATTTGTTTTAATTGAGAGTTTTTGTTGTATTCCCAAGCTGGATAATCACTTATTAAATTCTGAGTTGCACCTAAAGTTTGTGCTAATAGTTCTATTGTATTAGTTATTTCATTTTTTAATGTTTTAACAGAACTTCTTGTAGCACTTTCAAATTCAACGTGATTATCTAAGTTTCTAACAACTCCTAGATTTGTAGAACTTTCTACTAAATCCTTTATGTCCATACTCATAGTTTGAACTCCATTAGGAATTACATTTAACATTTGAAGTACTTTTTTCTTAGAGTCATCAGAGTAAGCTTTAGTATAGCTATTTTCAACTTCTTTACATGTTAATTTTACACCTGAATCAGAAGTTTTAAATTCATTAGAATACATAGCTTGAATTTCATCTATAGCATTTTTAAGTTTAACTTCATCATTTTTGCTTATTAATATTATAGCTTCAGATTCACGAGGTATAGCATTATTTTTAGAACCGCCATGAACTTCAACTAAATCAAAATTTAAACCTTGAAGTTTCTGAATTAAATTTAAGGCTCTTCCTATTAATTTATTAGAGTTCCCTTTTTGTTTTATTATATCCATACCAGAGTGGCCACCTTGAAGGCCATTTATCTCTATTGAATAGGCATTTAAAGAATTATCTACATCTTTGTGAGTTATAGGTAAGTTAACTAATGAAGTAACTCCTCCAGCACAGCTTACAAGTAAATATCCTTCTTCTTCAGAATCTAAGTTTAGAAGATATTTACCTTTAAATATACTACCATCTACTGCCATAGCACCACTCATTCCAGTTTCTTCATCAGTAGTTACTAAAACTTCTATTGCAGGGTGTTCTAAATCATTAGATGCAAGTACAGCCATAGACATTGCTACTGCAATACCATTATCTGCACCTAAAGTAGTGTTATTAGCATATATCATATCGTTATCTATTTTTAATTCTATAGGGTCTTTTGAAAAGTCATGTGCAGTTCCTTTGTTTTTTTCGCAAACCATATCCATATGACCTTGTAAGATAACACCAGGGGCATTTTCATAACCAGGAGTTGCAGGTTTTTTTATTATTATATTTAAAGCATCGTCTTGTATAGTTTCAAGACCTAAGTTTTTTCCAAAGTTATATAAGTAATCACTTATAGCTTTTTCATCTTTTGACCCTCTAGGTATTTGAGATATTTCTTCAAAATACTTGAAAACTAACTTTGGTTCTAAATTACAAATTACGTTACTCATAAAATATTTCTCCTTTTCTATGTAAGTTAAATTTAATTAGTACAAAATAAACTATATTATGTATAATATATAAATAGTATAACTCCAATATAGACAAAATATATATATATTTACATGTTAATATTATATCCATAATATGACAAAAAAATCAAGGAGGAAACATGAACACAAAGTCATTGAAAATTTTAGAATACTACAAAGTTATAGACATGTTAAAAGACAAAACATCGTCTTCTTTGGGTTTAAAATATATAGAAAAACTACAACCTAGTTCGGATTATAATGAAGTAGCACAAATGCTTAAGGAAACTAGTGAAGCACAAGCAATATTAATAAAAAGAGGTGGGGTAAGTCTAGGTGGAATCCACGATATAGAGCTCCAAGTAAAAAAAGCAAATATAGGTTCATCACTTGATCCAGGACAATTACTTATGGTTGCAGATACTTTAAGAGCTGCAAGATTGTTAAAAAATGCACTTTCAGGGGAGAATGAAGAAAACTTTAATTACCCTATAATACAAGGGTTGACAAGTTCTTTGTATACTTATAGAGATATAGAAGAAAAAATATATAATGCTATAGTAAGTGAAGTAGAAGTATCAGACAATGCATCATCTACCTTAAGAGATTTGAGAAGGAGAATAATTCAAAAAAATCAATCTATACGTTCTAAGTTAAATTCCATAATAACATCTACCACATATCAAAAATATTTACAAGATGCAATAATATCAATTAGAGGAGATAGATTTGTAGTACCGGTTAAATTGGAATATAGAGGTCAAGTTCCAGGAATAGTTCACGATCAATCATCATCTGGAGCTACCTTGTTTATAGAGCCTATTTCTATAGTTGAGATGAATAATGAACTAAGAGAGTTAAGACTTAAAGAAAACGAAGAAATAGAAAGAATACTAAAGGAATTATCTGGATATATAGGAGAGGTAAGTAATGAAATAATATCAAATCAAGAAATACTAGGAAAATTAGACTTTGTATTTTCAAAAGGAAAGTTGTCCATTAAGATGAAGGCTATAGAACCTATACTTAATGAAGATAAATATTTAAATATAAAAAATGGAAAACATCCACTACTTAATATAAATGAGGTAGTTCCAAATACTATATGGATTGGAAAAGAATTTCATACATTAGTTATAACAGGTCCTAATACAGGTGGTAAAACTGTTACCCTAAAAACTGTAGGTTTATTTGCACTTATGGCTCAAAGTGGCCTTCATATACCTGCTGATTATGGAACTAGTATGTGTGTATTCGATAATGTTTTTGCAGACATAGGAGATGAGCAAAGTATAGAACAAAGCTTATCTACATTTTCATCACATATGACGAACATAGTATCTATATTGAGTGATATTACAGAAAATTCATTAGTATTATTTGATGAATTAGGTGCAGGAACGGATCCTATAGAAGGAGCTGCACTTGCTATATCGATCCTAGAGGATGTGCAAATGGCTGGTGCTAGGTGTATAGCAACTACTCACTATAGTGAAATAAAAAGCTATGCTTTAACTAAAGAGGGAGTAGAAAATGCAGCTGTTGAATTTAGTCTTGAAACATTAAGCCCAACATACAGACTTTTAATAGGAGTTCCAGGAAAATCAAATGCATTTGAAATATCAAGTCGTTTAGGCCTTAGTGAATATGTAATACAAAGGGCTAAGGGATTTATAAATACTGAGAATATACAATTAGAAGATTTACTGCAAAATATAGAAAAAAATAGGCTTAAAGCAATAGAAGAAAGAGAAGAAGCTCAGAGGTTGAGAGAAGAAATACAAAGATTAAAAGAAGAGTACGATGAGAAAATATTTAAGATAGAACAACAAAAAGAAAAAATAATAGAAAATGCTAAAAAAGATGCATATAAGGTAACTAAAGAAGCAAAAGAAAAAAGTGATGAAATAGTAAAAGAACTAAGAGAGCTTGAAAAAGAAATGGCCTCTAGAGAAAAAAATAAAAAAATAGAAGACCTAAGAAGAGAAATATCAAAGTCCATGGAAGGCTTACAACCTAGTGTGCAAAGTATGATAGTTCCTAAGTTAGCCAAAAAAGAAATAAAGGATTTAAAACCTGGAGATGATGTAAAAGTTGTAACTTTAAATCAACAAGGAAGTGTAATATCAGTTGATAATAGTAAAAAAGAAGCATTAGTTCAAATAGGTATAATGAAAATGAACCTTCCTTTTGCATCTCTTGAAAAATCAAAAAAAGATCCTAAATCTACTGTTACACAAAGTACTAGAAAAATAATAAAGTCTAAATCAAACAGTGCAAAATCAGAAGTTGATTTAAGAGGAATGAGATTCGAAGAAGCTATGGAAGAAGTTGATAAGTATTTAGATGATGCCTATGTTGCAGGCCTTGAGAGAGTAACTATTATACATGGAGTAGGTACAGGAGCACTTAAATCAGGTATAAAAGAAATTCTAAAAAAACATAAACACGTAAAAACCTCTAGAGAAGGTGCTTATGGAGAAGGTGGAGCGGGAGTTACAATAGTAGAACTTAGGTAGGTGATAATAGTGATATTAATTTCAGCTTGTTTAGTAGGTGTAGATTGTAAATATAATGGTGGAAATAATAACAACAATAAGGTTTTAGAATATATAAATGATAAAAATTATATAATTGTATGTCCCGAACAACTAGGAGGACTTTCCACTCCGAGGATACCATCAGAAATAGTAAATGGTGAAGGTATGGATGTAATAAATAAAAAAGCTATAGTAATGAGCAAAGAAGGAAAAGACGTAAGTTTAAACTTTATAAAAGGGGCTTATGAAACTTTTAAAATAGCAAAATTATATAATTGTAAGGAAGCAATATTAAAATCAAATAGTCCATCTTGTGGAAACAAACAGATATATGATGGAAGTTTTAAAGGAAACATTAAGAATGGTATGGGAGTTACGGCAGCTATTTTGACTAAAGAAGGAATTAAAGTAGTAAATGAGAATGAAATATAAAATAAAGTATAATAATACAGGTAAATACTTGAAAAAGTTCATAGTTTAATTTATTATATTTTAGGAGTACACTTAAAAAATAATAAATTACTATAGTTCATGTTACGGACATAAAGTAAGTGTAGTTTATACTAATAAGAGTGGTAACACGAGGTCAAACTCTCGTCTCTTAAAATTTCTAAGAGGCGAGAGTTTTTGTTTGTTAATACTACCAATTGGGAATAATAAATATGTAAAAATTTAGGAAGGAGAAATAATATGCAGGATTTTAAATTAGAAGTTGCCAAAATTTTGTCTCAGCAAATTAGTGAAATGACTTTAGAAGAAATAACAGAATCAATAGAAATACCTCCGAATAAAGATATGGGTGATTATGCGTTCCCATGTTTTAAGCTAGCAAAGACATATAGAAAAGCACCACCTATGATAGCACAAGACATATGTAATAAAACACAAAAGACTGAATACATATCTAATATACAAGTAGCTGGAGGCTATGTTAATTTCTTTGTTGATAAAACAATATTAGCTAGAAATGTTATAAATGATGTATTATCGAAAAAGGACAAGTATGGACATAGTAATATAGGTGAGGGAAAAACTACAATAGTAGAATTCTCATCTCCTAATATAGCCAAACCATTTCATATAGGACATATTAGAACAACAGTTATAGGAAATTCATTATATAAAATATATAAATCACAAGGATATAATACAATTAGAATAAACCACTTAGGGGATTATGGAACTCAATTTGGTAAACTTATTGTTGCATTTAAAAAATGGGGTAACGAAAATGAAGTAAAAGAAAGTCCTATATCTGCTTTACTTAAATTATATGTACAATTCCATGAAGAAGTAGAAAAAGATCCAGCATTAGATGATGAAGCAAGATCGTGGTTCAAAAAATTAGAAGATGAAGATGAAGAAGCCGTTAGATTATGGACATGGTTTAGGGATGAAAGCTTAAAAGAATTTAGTAGAGTATATGATATGTTAGACATAGAATTTGATTCGTATGCAGGTGAAAGTTTTTATTCAGATAAAATGCCAAGAGTTATAGATCTTATGAATGAAAAAGGTGTGCTTCAAGAATCAAGGGGTGCTCAAATAGTAGATTTAGAAGAATACAACATGCCTCCAGCGCTTATAACTAAAAGTGATGGTTCAAGTTTATACATAACTAGAGATATAGCAGCAGCTATATATAGAAAAGAAACATATGATTTTGATAAGTGCATATATGTAGTAGGATCTCAACAAAACCTTCATTTCCAACAATGGATTAAAATAATTGAACTTATGGGATATGAATGGGCAAAGGACTGTATGCATGTTGCATTTGGTATGGTTAGTTTAGAAGAAGGAACTATGTCTACAAGAAAAGGTAGAGTAGTATTCTTAGAAGATGCTTTAACTAAAGCTGTAGAAAAAACTAAAGAAATAATAACTGAAAAAAATCCAAATATAGACAATATAGATGAAATAGCAAAACAAGTTGGAGTAGGAGCGGTTATATTCCAAGAATTATCTAATAACAGAATAAAAGATTATGTATTCTCTTGGGACAGAACATTAAACTTTGAGGGTGAAACAGGACCATATGTTCAATATACCCATGCTAGATCATGTTCAGTACTTAGAAAAGCAAACCAAGAAATTACAGCAGATATAGATTATAGCTTATTAAGTGATGAAGATAGTGCGGAAGTTATAAAATTAATAGCTTCATTTAATAAAAATATAGTTTTAGCAATGAGAAAAGATGAGCCTCATATAATAACAAGATTTGTACTTGATTTAGCACAAGCATTTAATAAGTTTTATCATGATAATCCTATATTAATAGATGATATAAATGTTAGAAATGCTAGACTTGCACTTGTTGAAGTTACAAGACAAACAATAGAAAATGCACTAGCTTTATTAGGGATGAAAGCTCCACATAAAATGTAGATTTAAAAACAAACAATAAGTTTTGTCGAAAAATAATACTTTACATCTAAAAATATCATATTGTATAATTAGGACATAGAAAAATATATATGGATGTAGCATATTAGAGAATTAATAAATTTATATATGCTACTACCCCCCCTACACTTGTGACAGCTACATAGCTGTCACTTTTTTTACGGACAACTACATATTTGATATACAAATTGACAAAAATATAAATTGTTGTATTACTTATGAGGAAGTGATTATATGGATAAAGACATTAGGTTGAAAAATGGGTATATAAGTGCTTTTTTATGTGAAGATAAATATCTGAAGGATATGATTCTAATAAATACAAAGTGTTTAATAGATGATAAGATAAACAGATGTGTTTATGTTGATTACAATAGATTAAAAGGTGAACTTGCATATTATAAATTTTATGGTTTTAAAAATATTAATTATCTATCTAATTTAAATATTTTGCTGCCCATAATTATAGCTAATACAAATTTAGACAAAAGTGAAAGGGAAGTTATAAAGAATATTAGATATTATGTTTTATATAATAAAATAAATGAATATCTATACGACTACATATTATCGTCTGTAGTCTATAACTATACTATACATACGATATTAGGTAATGCCCAAATAGAATATCATGACTTACTTCATCAAATAAAGCAAAGAATAATAGATTTGAAAATTGATATAGGTAAAAGCGAAGTTATATTATTTGAAAAAAATAGAATTAAATATATACAGACCATAGATAGATACTTAAGCACTAATGATTTTGGTAAAAATGAAGAGAGTATTATTAACAATTTTTTAAATTTATTATATCAAATATTCATTGAAGATGAAAATGAAACTATAGAAGGATTTAAGAGCATAAAAAATTCTATATTATCTATATTAAATTTCGATATAAATCAAAGTAATATAAACAATATAGAATTTATAGATTTAATGGCTAATTACATATTAAAATTAAGAAACTATAAAGTAAACAAGAAAACTTTTGATGAAAATGTAGATCCAAGAACAATAATAAGTCTAAATATAGGAGATACAAAATATGACCCTATATTAAATAACATAAAAGTATTAGATAAAAAATTCGATAATAATATATTGTCTATAAAATTAGAATCTAAAAGTGGTAACTATATATTTAAATTTAAGAAATCTTAATTATCAGATTCTAAATACTCAAGAAATGATTCTTCGTTAGTATTTGTTAAGAAACATAGTTCCTTTAGTATATTATTTTTTAAATTAATAAATTCTTTTAAATTAGTATTTTCATAAGTATATTCTAAAGACTTTATTATAAGCAATAAATCTCTCTTTGATAATTCATCTATAGATACTTTGTCAAATTTCTCCATGACTGACTCCTTTCTAATGTAATTATAATTATACGTAATACAAATAGTTCTATAAAACTACAAAAAAACCTTTTAAAAAATAAAAAAATTTGTAAAAATTTTAATGAAATTTATATATATAATGTAATACCTAATGGTATTATAACCAAAAAAATGGATAAATTCATAGTATTGTGGTAATATATAATGATAGATTTTGAGAGAGGTGAAATATTTTGAATATACTATTAACAACTTTAAATTCTAAATACATACATACTAACTTGGCTATAAGGTATTTAAAAGAGTTCACAAGGGATTTAATAAATTGTAGTATGGAAGAATATACAATAAATAATAATTTAGATTATATATTAAAAGAAATACACAAGAAGGAATATGATTTAATAGC
The DNA here is from genome assembly GCF_059569055.1 of Sporacetigenium mesophilum DSM 16796. Lineage (NCBI taxonomy): Bacteria > Bacillati > Bacillota > Clostridia > Peptostreptococcales > Tepidibacteraceae > Sporacetigenium > Sporacetigenium mesophilum. The sequence continues at coordinate 94,173 of NZ_JCANUR010000008.1, forward strand.
TTTTTCTACATATATATGGAATGTTGATGACACATTAAAGCTTTGCGAGAGCATAAAAAAAATTAATCCTAAAATAAAAATACTTTTAGGTGGACCTGAAGTTTCTTATGATAGTATGAATACAATGAAAAAGTACGATTTTATTGACTATATAATATGTGAAGAAGGAGAAGTCGTATTTAGAGAATTTGTAGAATACTTACTTGAAAAAAGAGATATAAAAAATATAAATGGCATTTTATATAGAAATGAAAATGAGATAATACAAAACAAACCTAGAAATCTACTTGAAGATTTAGATTTAATACCAAGTCCTTACGATAATATGGACAAAAGTGAATATGAAAATAAAATAGTTTATTATGAAACATCTAGAGGGTGTCCATTTAACTGTCAGTATTGCCTATCATCTACAATTAATGGCCTTAGGTATTTTAGCATAGATAGAGTAAAGAAAGACTTAAAAAACCTTATGGATGCAAGAGTATCCCAAGTTAAGTTTATAGATAGGACGTTTAATGCTAATAGTAAATTTGCCATGGATGTAATGAGCTTCTTAATGGAAAATGATAATGATCATACTACCTTCCACTTTGAAGTTACTGCACATTTAATAGATGAAGAAATGTTAGAGTTTTTAAAAGATTGTAAAGAAGGGTTATTTCAATTTGAAATAGGAGTACAGTCTACTAACAAAGATTCCCTAGAAGCTGTAGGACGCAAGGATGATTTTGAAAAATTATCTTATGCAGTTAAAAAGGTATCTTCTTTTAGGAATATACATCAACATTTAGATTTAATAGCTGGACTTCCATATGAAGATTATGAAAGTTTTGGTAAATCCTTTAATGATGTATTCAATTTAGGGATAGAGCAAGTGCAACTAGGCTTTTTAAAAATGATAAAAGGAACTGGAGTAAGGGCTAATGCCGATGTACATGGATATAAGTATAAGGATTACCCACCTTACGAAATTTTATATAATAAGTATATGAATTATAATGAAATTCTAAAGCTAAAGGATGTAGAAGAAATCTTAGAGTTATATTATAATTCTAAGAATTTTAGTTTATCTATAAAGTACTTAATATCAAACTACTATAGAGAAAATCCTTTTAGATTTTTTGAAGAGTTTTCTAGTTATTACGATTCAAATGAATATTTTAAACTTTCACAAGGAAAAAACCAATTATATAATATTCTATTAGATTTCTATGAATATAAAATAAATAAAAAAATTGATTTATTTAAAGAAATATTAAAATACGACTATGTATCATTGGGAAAATCTCCGAACGTACCTAAATTCATGGATAAATATGAATTGGAAGATTTTAAAAATAGATGTCACTTATTCTTACAAAATGAAGATAACGTAGAAATGTACATACCTAAATTCAGAAATTCTCCGGCTAAAAATATAATAAAACACGTTCACTTTGAAGTGTTTAAGTATAACGTAATAAAGCTAAAAGAAAATATAAATGAAGACTTAAAAGAATATACAACTACTGTATTATTTGTTTATGATAATGATAAAAAGGTATTTGAAAAATCAAAGTCATACTTAGTACAAATGTAGGAGGGGAGAAATATGAAATTTAAAATAGAAAAACATATATTTAAAAAAACAGAAGAGCTAGCATTTATTAGAATTAAAGAAGATACAGAATTAAACTTAGAAGGATATAATATACCAAGTGATGGATTAGATGTACCTATAAAAAATGAAGTTTTAGTAAAAGGTATAAAAGAAGGTACAGCTCAAAACAACCTTAATTTAATGTCTCTAGCAGATGCAATGATATATATAATAGGAATAGATCACAAATTTAAATATAATGAAGAATATAAGAAATTTTTAAAAGCATTAGACGATAAAATTAACGTAGATATAGAATCATATATTGGATATATGGGAAGAAAAAAGTTTGAAGAAGGCGAAATGAGCGATTCACTTGCTTATTTCAAATCTCTTATAACTATGGACAATAATAATATAAATGGATTGTATCATTATGCACTAGTTTGTCAGGAGATAGCTAAGATTCATCAAAAAAATAGTCAAGAAAAAGAAATGAATGACTTTTTATTAGAAGCATTAGATAAATTAGAAATAATATTAGAAATAGACCCTAGTTTTGGTCCTGCCTTCTATCAATTAGGATATCATTACTATAACCAAGGTCAATATATTAAGGCAAAATTAACTTGGGAACAAGGGTTAGAATTGAACTTAGACGAAGAAAGCACTATGGAAATACAAGAACAACTTGGAAAAATACAAAATAAAGTTCAATATGAAGAAGGTTATAACTTAGTATTCCAAGGAAAAAGTGAAGAAGGGCTTGAAAAACTTATCCCATTAGTTGAAGAATATCCTGAATGGTGGAACTTATTATTTATAATAGGACTTGCTTATAAAGATATGCAAGATTTAGGAGAAGCTATAAATTATTTTGAAAAGATACTTATATTAAAACCACAACAAGTAGATACATTAATGGAACTTGGATTATGTTATTCTATGATTGATATGGAAAAAACTATAGAATATTTCCATAAAGCATTAGACATAAAGGAAGATCCTGAAATACTATGTAATTTAGGAATGGCATATTTAAATAATGGTGATGTTGATATTGCTAGAGATTACATAGAAAAAGCCTACGAATTAAATCCAGAAGATGAAATAACTGTAGCTTGTATGAGAGAATTAGATAATTACTAATAAACAAGGTGTAGACTAGTCTACACCTTTTTTGAGCAAGGTCCCATATTTTCAAGGTCGTTGGCGACATGAGCAAAGCGAATTTTGTATTACTATCCTAATGCAACGTCTAATATCATCATAATAGTAAAGCCAACTAAAGTCCAAATAGTTGCCAAGTCTGTATTTTTAGCAAGTTGTGATTCTGGAATAAGCTCTTCTACAACTACATATATCATAGCTCCTGCAGCAAAAGATAATGCATAAGGAAGAATTGCCTGCATATATATAACTGCAAGTGCGCCTAGAACACCTGCAATAGGCTCGACCATCCCTGAAGCCTGACCATAAAAAAAGCTTTTTCTTCTAGAAAACCCTTCGCGTCTCAAAGGCATTGAAACAGCAGCACCTTCAGGGAAATTTTGAAGACCTATACCTATAGCAAGAGCAATAGCTCCAGGTAATGAAGCTGATGGAAGATTTGCCGCCACAGCTCCAAAGGCAACTCCAACGGCTAAACCTTCAGGTATGTTGTGTAAGGTTATAGCCAAAACCAATAATATACTTCTGTGAAATCCACTTTTAACTCCTTCTGGTTTATCAAAGCCAACGTGTAAATGAGGAATAATTTTATCAACTCCCCACAAGAATAATCCGCCAGATAAAAAACCTATAGCAGGAGGAATCCATGGTGCGATTGAAGTTTGTTCAGACATTTCTATAGCAGGTGAAAGAAGAGACCAAAAGCTTGCAGCTATCATAACACCTGCAGCAAATCCCATCATTCCATCTAATACCTTTCTATTTACAGATTTAAAGAAGAAAACTAAGGATGCTCCAAGAGCAGTTACCCCCCATGTAAATAGGGTTGCACAGAGGGCTTGTATAATAGGACTAAGGTCCTTAAATGCATTTATGATCATGTTGTATTTCCTCCGTATATTCATAAATTTACATTATATTCATTGATTAATTTATTTATTCTATAAATAATATATTAAGTTATAGAAATTTTGTTCCAAAATATGGACAAAAAGTGTAATATATTATTGTGGTTAAATTAAAAATATTACAAATTTTAAAAAATGACTTTTAAGGGGGAATTCACGTGATAAAAAAATTAGATGATATAATGAGCAAGTTGAAAAATGACGCGAAAATGAAATTAGCAGTAGCTGCGGCAGAAGACAAAGAAGTATTACATGCAGTATTTGATGCAAAGAAAGAAGATATAATAGAGCCTATATTAGTAGGTGACATAGAAAAAATAAAAATAATAGCAAATGAACTAGGAATATCACTAGATGGCATAGAAATTATAGGAACAGACAGCTTAGAAGAAAGCGCAAAAACTGCTGTAAAATTAGTTGCAGACAAAAAAGCAGATTTTGTAATGAAAGGGCTATTAGATACATCAATATTATTAAAGTCAGTACTTGATAAAGAATATGGTTTAAGAACAAATAGTTTATTAAGTCACGTTATGATATATGAAATGCCAGCATATCATAAGCTGTTAATATTAACAGACGGTGGTATGAATATAGCTCCAACTTATGAACAAAAAGAGAAAATACTTATGAATTCAATACAAGCAGCAAAATCTTTAGAGTTAGATACTATAAAGGTAGCATGTTTAGCGGCTAAAGAAAAAGTAAGTACTAAGATGGAATCAACTGTAGATGCGGACAAGTTAGCACAAGCAGGAAAACAAGGTATATTTGGAGAAAGCGTTATTGTAGAGGGGCCTTTGGCTTTTGATTTGGCAGTTTCTAAAGAATCTGCAGAGGTTAAAAAGTTTGAAAGTAATGTAAGTGGGGATGTAGATATATTATTAGTTCCGACAATAGAAGTTGGAAATGGAATAGGAAAAGCACTTACATATATGGCAAATGCTAAATCTGCAGGAATAATTATGGGGGCAAAGGCTCCTGTAGTACTAGTATCAAGAGCTGACAGTCATGAATCAAAATTATATTCAATAGCTTATGGTGCATTAGTAGCCAATGAAATGTATAACAATAATTAATAAATAATAAATTAGGGGGATAATATTATGAAATTACTTATGACTGGTAACGAAGCAGTTGCCAGAGGATTTTATGAAGCAGGGGGAACTGTAGCGGCAGCATATCCCGGTACTCCGTCTACTGAAATACTAGAAAATATGGTTGATTATAAAGAAAATATATATTCAGAGTGGGCGCCAAATGAAAAAGTAGCAATGGAAGTTGCAATAGGAGCATCTATAGCAGGGGCAAGATCTTTAGCTGCAATGAAGCACGTTGGGGTAAACGTGGCAGCAGATCCACTTATGACTTATGGTTATACAGGTGTAAATGGTGGATTTGTATTAATATCAGCTGATGATCCTGGACTACATTCATCTCAAAATGAACAAGATAATAGATATTATGCTAAATTTGCCAAAATAGCTATGATTGAGCCAAGTGATAGCCAAGAAGCAAAAGATTTTATAAAAGTAGCATTTGATATATCTGAAGAGTTTGATGTTCCAGTATTATATAGACTTACAACAAGAATATGTCATTCAAAAACAGTAGTAGAACTAGGAAACAGAGAAGATAAAACAATAAATCCATATAGTAAAAATATAACTAAGTTCGTAGCAACACCAGCAAATGCAAAAAAACTGCACGTAGTAGTTGAAGATAAACTAAAGAAATTAGAAGAATATAGTAACAATTCTCCACTGAATACTATGGAGTTAAATAATAGCGAAATAGGTGTTATATCATCAGGTGTAGCTTATCAATATGCTAAAGAAGTTTTCGGAGATGATGTGTCATACTTAAAACTAGGATTCACTCACCCGCTTCCATTTGAAAAAATAAAAGATTTCTCAACAAAAGTAAAGACATTGTATGTAATAGAAGAATTAGAACCATATATAGAAGAACAATTAAAAGCTATGGGTATAGATTGCATAGGTAAAAGTCAAATACCTAATATAGGAGAGCTAAATCCAGATATAGTTGCTGAAACTTTATTACGTAGAGAAAATAAAACAATAGAAAACCTAGATTTATTAAAATCAGAAGTTATATCTAGACCGCCTACTTTATGTGCAGGATGCCCTCATAGAGGATTATTCTATGCATTATCTAAAAAGAAAAATGTTATGATTACAGGTGATATAGGTTGTTATACGTTAGGTTCTGCTGAACCATTAAATGCTATGGATACTTGTATATGTATGGGAGCATCTATAAGTTCAGGCCACGGGGCTCAAAAGGCATTTAATGTTAATAATGTAGACAAAAAAGTTGTATCTGTTATAGGGGATTCCACATTCTTCCACTCAGGTATTAATAGTTTAGTAGATGTAGCTTACAATAGAGGTAATTCGGTAACTATTATATTAGATAATAGAATCACAGGTATGACAGGTCATCAACAAAACCCAGGTACAGGATATACGTTAATGGGAGAAGTCGCTAATATGATAGATATACCAAAACTTTGTGAAGTTATAGGAATCAAAAATATACAAGTTATAAACCCTCTAAATTTAAAAGAAACTAATGACGCTTTAGATAACGCATTATCATCATCAGAACCGAGTGTTATAGTAACTCAGTGGCCTTGTGTTCTTAAGCAAATGACAGAACATGATAAAAGATCATTTGATTTAACTCCTAAGAAATTTAGTGTAGCGGCAGACAAGTGTAAGAGTTGTAAGATGTGCTTAAAGTGCGGATGTCCAGCTATATCTTTTGAAGGAAAGAGTAAAATAGATCAAAATTCATGTGTAGGATGTTCTGTATGTGAACAAATATGTCCATTTGATGCTATAGAAAGAGTAGGTGAATAAGTATGAATAATGTGAAAAATGTATTGTTAGTAGGTGTAGGTGGACAGGGGATAATACTTGCATCTAAGATATTATCTTCTGGATTAGTAGATGCAGGATATGATGTAAAAATGTCAGAAGTGCATGGTATGGCTCAAAGAGGGGGCAGCGTTACTACTCAAGTAAGATATGGAGAAAAGGTGTATTCCCCTATAATAGGAAAAGGACAAGCTGATGTTATAATAGCTTTTGAAAGACTTGAAGCTTTAAGATACTTAGAATACTTAAAGCCTGATGGAATACTAGTAATAAACGACTACAAAATACCATCAGCAACAGTATTATCTGGAAAAGAAGTATATCCAGAAGGTGTAATAGAAAAGTTAGAAGAAAATTTAGAAAATGTAATAAGTATAAATGCAGCTGAAGAAGCCATTAAATTAGGAAATATCAAAGTTCAAAATATAATAATGCTAGGGACTATAGTTAAGGCTTTAAATATACAGGAAGTAGATTGGTACAAATCTATTAAAGAAAATGTTAAAGAAAAGTTTATAGATATAAATATTAAAGCTTTTGAGATAGGAAAAAATATAGAAAGAAAAGTATTAGAAAAAAATTAGGTTTAATATTTAACAAAGTTTTTCTAAAAACACACTTCGACAGAAAGGTCCGATAAAATATTCTGAACATTTAGAGAAATGCATAATTAAAAAGCAAGGGGTTTTTTAACATAAAAATTATATTACACAGTTAAAAAACCCTTTTTTTTATATTTTTATATGTTATAATCAAATTAATAAGTAAAAAATTACCATAAAAGATGAAAAAACATTGTCTTAAATTTAACTATCATACATATAATTTAAGAGAAGAGAAGGTTAAATAAGGGGGATAAAAAATGGATGAAAAATTAATGTCAATTGACACAGCTACCCAAGAGCTATTAGTTAAAGCTCAAAATGAAGGTGTAGAAACTATGTTTGACAGAAAAGCTGCTATGAAGGCTTCTTGTGGATTTGGATTACAAGGAACTTGCTGTAGAATATGTCACATGGGACCATGTAGAATAACTCCGAAAACTCCTAGGGGTATATGTGGAGCTGATGCAGATACAATAGTAGCTAGAAATTTTGCAAGAATGGTAGCAGCGGGGGTTTCTGCTCACTCTGATCATGCAAGAGATTTAGCTTATACTTTATATGATGCAAGTCCAGAAGGGAATTATCAAGTAAAAGATGAAGCTAAATTAAGACAATTAGCTAAATCTTGGGGAATAGAGACAGAAGGTAAAGAAACATATGTTTTATCTAAAGAAGTAGCTAAAATGGCACTAGAGGACTTTGGTAAGCCTTTTGGAATACAAAATATGGTTAAGAGAGCTCCAAAGAAAAGACAAGAAGTTTGGGAAAAAAATAATATACTTCCAAGAGCTATAGATAGAGAAATCGCTACAATAATGCACTCCACTCATATAGGATGTACTTCTGAAGTGGAAAGCTTAATACATATGTCTATGAGAACATCTTTGGCCAATGGATGGGGTGGTTCTATGATGGGTACTCATATAAGTGATATCTTATTTGGAACTCCAACACCTAGAACAACAGAAGCTAACTTAGGGGTGCTTGAAGAAAATAAAATTAACATAGTGTTACATGGTCATGAACCGACTTTATCAGAGATGATAGTATTAGCTTCAGAAGATTCAGAATTAGTAGCTTTAGCTAAAGAAGTTGGTGCTGAAGGTATAAACTTAGCTGGTATGTGTTGTACAGGTAATGAGGTTACTATGAGACATGGTGTTAAAATAGCTGGTAACTTCCACCAACAAGAATTAGCAATACTTACAGGTGCTGTTGAGGCTGTTATAGTTGACGTACAATGTATATTCCCGGCATTAGCTAAGTTACAAGATTGCTATCATACTAAATTAATAACGACTTCTCCTAAAGCTAAAATAGAAGGAGCTAATCATATAGAATTTAATGAACATACGGCATATGAAGATGCTAAGAAAATAGTAAGAGAAGCTATATTAAACTTCAAAAACAGAGATAACTCTAAGATAATGATACCTGAAATGAAGTCAAGTGCCATAGTAGGATATAGTATTGACGCTATAATAAATCAATTAAATAGAGTAGTTAACTCTCAAACAGACGTACCAGGAACAGTTAAACCATTAGCAGACTGCTTAAAAGCAGGGGTATTAAGAGGTGCTGTAGGTATAGTAGGATGTAACAACCCTAAAAATAAAGCAGATGAAGGCCATATAGGGATAATGAAAGAATTAATAAAGAATGATATAATAGTTGTAACTACTGGATGTGCTGCACAGGCTGCTGCCAAAGCTGGTCTGATGACAAAAGAAGCTAGAAGTTTAGCTGGCAAAGGATTAGCTACAGTTTGTGAACTAGTAGATATACCACCAGTACTTCATATGGGATCTTGTGTAGATATAAGCCGTATACTAGAATTAGTTGGAGCTACAGCTGAATTCTTAGATATGGATATGTGTGACTTACCAGTTGCTGGAGTTGCTCCAGAATGGATGTCTGAAAAAGCTGTTGGTATAGCAACTTATGTTATATCTTCAGGTGTAGATACATTCTTAGGAGTTATGCCTCCAATAAGCGGATCTCAAAAAGTATTAAATGCTTTAACTACTGGAGCAGAAGAAAAGGTTGGAGCTAGAGCTTTTGTAAATGAAAACCCACAAGAACTAGCTAAAATGATAATTGATAGAATAGAAGAAAAACGTGTTAACTTTGAAAATTTAGTTATTGAAAGAATGAACAATAAAGAAGATGTAGAAGTTGAAGAAGCTTTAGAAGCTGCAACAACAAAAGCTTAATATACAATAAGACTAAGACAAAGGGTGATACTAATGAAAATAGCTATAACTGGTAAAGGTGGAGTAGGTAAAACTACTTTTTCATCGATGTTATCAAGGTTGTTTGCTGATGATGGATATAGAGTTGTGGCTGTTGATGCAGATCCTGATGCTAACTTAGCATTAGCATTAGGATTTCCTAAAGAAATTTCTGACTCTATAGTTCCAATATCAGAAATGAAGAATTTAGTTTCTGAAAGAACTGCTGCTGATGCAGGAAGCTTTGGAAAAATGTTTAGAATGAACCCAAAGGTAGATGATATACCAGAAAAATACTGTAAAGAATATAATAAAGTAAAACTTCTTACAATGGGAACTGTGGATTCAGGGGGATCAGGTTGCGTTTGTCCGGAACATGTATTATTAAAGAGACTTACATCTCATTTAATATTACAAAATAAAGATGTTGTAGTAATGGATATGGAAGCGGGAATAGAGCATTTAGGTAGAGGAACGGCTCAAGGGGTAGATGCTTTTATAGTAGTAGTAGAACCCGGGGAAAGAAGTTTACAAACATATAGGAAAGTAAAAAAATTAGGCGAAGATATAGGTGTAAAGAAAGTTTTAGTCGTTGGGAATAAAATAAGAAATGAAGAAGATGAACATTTTATAATGAAAAACGTTGAAAAAAGTGAATTATTAGGGTATATTCACTATAATCAGGGAATTATAGATTCCGATAGGTCAAATAAATCTCCATACGATAGTAATATAAATGCAATAAACGAAATACATATTATTAAGGACAAATTAATTAAGGGGGATTTTTAAAATGGGATTCAAAAGTGATATAGAAATAGCTCAAGAAGCAACGTTACAAGACATAAGAAATATAGCAGGTAAATTAAATTTAACTGAAGATGATATAGAGCTATATGGAAAGTATAAAGCTAAGGTAGATTATAATTTATTAAAAAGAGATAATGGTGGCAAAAAATCTAAATTAATATTAGTATCAGCAATAAATCCAACTCCAGCTGGAGAAGGTAAAACAACAACTACTATAGGTGTTTCAGATGCATTATCAAGATTAGGAAATAAAACATTAGTTGCACTTAGAGAACCATCTTTAGGTCCAGTATTTGGTGTTAAAGGAGGAGCAGCAGGTGGAGGTTATGCTCAAGTTGTTCCTATGGAAGATATAAATTTACACTTTACAGGAGATTTCCATGCTATAGGAGCTGCTAACAACTTATTAGCTGCTATGATAGACAACCATATTCACCAAGGGAATAGTCTAGGCATAGATCCAAGAAAGATAACTTGGAGAAGATGTGTTGATATGAATGATAGACAATTAAGAAATGTTACTAATGGATTAGGTGGAAAAGCACATGGAATGCCAAGAGAAGACGGATTTGATATAACTGTTGCTTCAGAAGTAATGGCTGCATTTTGTTTGGCAAACGACATAACTGACTTAAAAGAAAAACTAGGAAATATGATAGTAGGTTATACATATAGTGGTGAACCAGTAACAGCTAAGCAGTTAAATGCTCAAGGAGCTATGGCTGCATTACTTAAGGATGCTCTAAAACCAAATTTAGTTCAAACATTAGAAGGAACACCAGCATTTATTCATGGTGGACCATTTGCAAATATAGCACATGGATGTAACTCAGTTATAGCTACTAAAATGGCAATGCACTTTGCTGATTATGTAGTTACTGAAGGTGGATTTGGCGCTGATTTAGGTGCTGAAAAATTCCTAGATATAAAATGTAGAAAAGCTGGATTAAGCCCAGATGCTGTTATAATAGTAGCTACAATAAGAGCGTTAAAATATAACGGTGGAGTTGCTAAAGATAAATTAAATGATGAAAACTTAGAAGCTTTAGAAAATGGACTTCCTAACTTATTAAAGCACGTTGAAAATATAACAACGGTATTTGGATTACCTGCTGTTGTTGCAATAAACAGATTCCCACTTGATACTGAAGCTGAACTTAAATTAGTAGAAGATAAGTGTAAAGAACTAGGTGTTAATGTTGCATTATCTGAAGTTTGGGCTAAAGGTGGAGAAGGTGGAGAAGCTGTAGCTAAAGAAGTAATAAGATTAATAGAAGAAGACAAAAAAGACTTCAGATTCTGCTATGAAGAAGATATGAGCATAAAAGAAAAAATAAATGCTATAGCTACTAAAATATATGGTGCAGATGGAGTTGACTTTACTGCAACAGCAGAAAAAGAAATTCAAAACTTAGAGAAATTAGGATTTGGCAATTTACCAATATGCATGGCAAAAACTCAATATTCTTTAAGTGATGACCCAACTAAATTAGGAAGACCAACTGGATTTAGAGTAACTGTAAGACAATTAACAGTATCTGCAGGAGCAGGATTTATAGTTGCCCTTACAGGAGAAATAATGAAAATGCCAGGATTACCAAAGGTTCCATCTGCTGAAAAAATAGATGTAGATGAGAATGGATTAATAAGAGGATTATTCTAATATTTAAATAAAAAACAATCAAATAAGCTTTAGGGGGTCAAGGCAATGAAATTAATAGAAAAAAATTCTATAGAATTTATTGATATCCTTGCCTCTAAAGCAGCTGTACCAGGTGGTGGTGGTGCAGCTGCTTTAGTAGGTTCTGTAGGAATGGCTTTAGGCAGTATGGTATGTAATTTAACAATAGGCAAGAAAAAATATGCTCAATATGAGGACGATGTAAAAGAAATATTATTTCAAGCTGAGAAAATACAAAAAGATTTACTTGATATGATAGATAAAGATGCAGAAGGCTTTCTTCCGTTATCTAAAGCTTATGGGCTTCCTTCTAATACAGATGAAGAGAAGAAGATAAAAGAAGAAACTATGGAAAATGCACTAAAATTAGCTTGTGAAGTACCTATAAAAATAGTAAGAACATGTTATGACTCTATTAAACTACATGAAGCATTAGTTGACAAAGGGTCTAAACTTGCTATAAGTGATGTCGGTGTAGGGGTTCAATGTTTAAGAGCAGCCATTCTTAGTGGAGAATTAAATGTTATAATCAATATAAACTCAATAAAAGATGAAGAATATGTACGTAATGTAAAAACTGAAGTTACTAACTTAGTTACAGAAGGCGTAAAAATAGCTGATGAAGTATATAGTGAAGTAGAAAGAATGCTAGGAAAGTAAAATCATAAAAGAAATTATTGATAATTTCTTTTATTTTATATAGATAAAAAATTAACGAACGGAGATTAACACATGGGCCAAATAATAAAAGGAAAGCCGGTTGCTGATCAAATAAGTGAAAACTTAATAAAAGATATTAGTGAATTAAAGGAAAAGGGTATAAACCCAAAGTTAGCTATAGTTAGAGTAGGTGCTAGAAGTGATGATCTAGCTTATGAAAGAGGAGCGTTGAAAAGATGCGAATCTGTAGGAATAACAACTGATGTAATAGAGTTAGACGAAAATATAACTCAAGAAGATTATATAAATGAATTAAAAAGAATAAATGATGATGAAAGTATAAATGGAATACTATGCTTTAGACCCCTTCCAAAACAATTAGATGAAGAATCTATAAAATATGTTATAGCTCCAGAGAAAGATGTTGATTGTTTTAGCCCACTTAATGCTGCTAAGATCATGGAAGGAGATAAAACAGGATTTCCACCATGTACTCCAACAGCGGTAGTTGAAATACTAAAACACTACAATGTTGATTTAAATGGAGCAAAAGTTGCAGTACTAGGAAGATCAATGGTAGTTGGAAAACCAGCTGCGATGTTATTATTAAATGAAAATGCAACAGTTACTATATGCCATTCTAAAACTAAGGATTTACCAAAAGTAACTAGCGAAGCAGATGTATTAGTTGCTGCAGTAGGTAGAGCAAAAATGGTAAAAGAAGAATATATAAAAGAAGGTGCAGTAGTAATAGATGTTGGAATAAATGTAGATGAAGAAGGTAAATTATGTGGAGATGTAGATACAAATTCTGTAGTTGAAAAAGTATCTATGATAACGCCGGTTCCAGCGGGGGTAGGATCAGTTACAACATCAATACTAGCTAAGCATGTTGTTAAAGCATGTAAGTTGCAAAACAATATAAAGTAACTAAGGTGGGATAGAGATGGTAATTTCTGAAAAAAAACCTTTAGAAGAAGTATTAGGTTATTTAAAAGAATCTAATAAAGTAATATTAACTGGCTGTTCAGAGTGTGCTACTACTTGTAAAGTGGGTGGACAAGAACAATTAGAAGAAATGAAAGAATTACTAGAAACTAACGGAAAGCAAGTTCTAGGTATGAAGGTCTTCGGACCTTCATGTAATTTATTAAAAGTCAAAAAAGATTTAAAAGAGCTTAAGACTGAATTAAAAGATGCCGATGCTATACTTTCTTTAGCCTGTGGAGATGGGACTCAAACTGTAGTTAAAAATGTTAAAGTACCAGTTTATCCATCTAATAATACTTTATTCATAGGTGAAGTTAAAAGAGTTGGAGAATACGAAGAAGCTTGCAGAGCATGTGGAGAATGTGAATTAGGATGGACTGGAGGTATATGTCCAGTAACTATGTGCGCTAAGGGGTTATTAAATGGAGCATGTGGTGGAGCAAAAGATGGAAAGTGTGAAGTGAGTTCGGAAAATGATTGTGCATGGATAATGATATATGAAAAATTAAAGGATTTAGGACTACTGGAAAATTTAACAGCTATAAGAGAGCCTAAAAACTTCCAAAAATCTATAAATCCAAGAAGTTTAAGCTTAAAGAAAAAAGAAGAAATAGCTAATGCTTAATAGAAGGTAAAAGGGGGATTTTTCAAATGAGCTTATTAAAACAAGCCTTAGAAAACGGGCAATTTGCAATAACAGCTGAAATGGCACCTCCTAAGGGAACGGATTTCGCTCATTTAGTAGAATGCGCAAGAGCAATAAAAGGAAGAGTTCATGGGGTAAACGTTACGGACTTTCAATCAGCAGTAATGAGAGCTACATCACTGGCTACTTGCAAGATATTAAAAGATGAAGGTTTAGAACCTGTACTTCAAATAACAGGAAGAGATAGAAATAGAATAGCTATTCAAGGAGAATTAATATCAGCTGGGGTATTTGGAATAAATAATATGTTGGCATTAACTGGAGATCATACAATTGTTGGAGATCATCCACAAGCGAGACCGGTATTTGATTTAGATTGTGTAGGTATATTACAAGTAGCAACTACATTAATGGACGGAAAAGATATGGTTGGAAATGAATTAAAAGGAAGTCCAGAATTTTACTTAGGAGCATCAGTTACTCCAAGGTATGCGCCAGTTGAATTGCAAATATTAAAAATGGAAAAGAAAATGAAAGCTGGAGCAAAGTTCTTCCAAACACAAGCTATATTTGATATAGAAACTATGAGAGAATTTAGAGACAAAACTAATCACTTAGATGCTAAAATATTGGCCGGCATAATTCCATTAAAATCTCCTGGAATGGCTAAATTTATGAATGCAAACGTACCAGGTGTATATGTTCCTGATGAAGTAATAGAAAGAATGAAATCTGTAGGAACAGAAAATTGGGCTCAAGAAGGTATAAAAATAGCAGGAGAATTCATACAGCAATTAAAAGAAGAAGGTCTTTGTGATGGAGTTCATGTAATGGCAATAGGTGCTGAAGAAAATGTGCCAGCAATATTAGATGCAGCTCAATTATAAGAAGGAAATAACTGAATAGTGTCAAAATATTAATATAGGTTTTAAAATAATTAATTCATTTGTATTTTATCCAATATAGTACATATTTAAACATTTTGTGAAAAATGACGGGGGGAAATAGGAATGAGAGTAGCGGTAATAGGTGGAGGTCCAGGGGGATATGTAGCTGCTATAAAAGCTGCTATGCTTGGTGCGGATGTTACAGTTATAGAAAAGAAAAAAGTAGGTGGAACATGTTTAAATGTTGGATGTATACCTACTAAGGCATTGCTTGCTTCTTCTTCATTATTAATGGGAATAAGAGAAGCAAAAAACTTTGGAATAAAAATAGAAGGGGATATAAATCCTGACTTTAATGCTATTATGTCAAGAAAAGACAAAGTAGTAGATCAGCTAGTTAAAGGTATAGAGTTTTTATTTGAAAAAAAAGGTGTTAAATTAATAAATGGATTTGGAAAGTTAGTTAATAAAAACACAATAGAAGTAAGTAAAGAAGATGGAACTTATGAAATAGTAGAAGCTGATAAAATAATATTAGCTACTGGTTCAGTTCCTGTTATACCGCCTATATTTCCATATGACGGAAAAAAGGTTATAACTAGTGATGAAGCATTATATTTAGATAATCTTCCAAAGTCACTACTTATAATAGGTGGAGGAGTTATAGGCTGTGAATTTGGTCAATTTTTTAGAGCTTTAGGAACTGAAGTTACAATTGTGGAGATGTTTGACCAAATATTACCATTCGAGGATAAAGATGTTGCAAAACAGTTGCAAAGACAATTTAAAAAAGATAAAATTAAAGTATTAACAGATACTAAGATAGATAATTGTGAAATAATTGACGAAAAAGTAGTTGCTAGTTTGTCAAATGGTAAAAAGATAGAGGCAGAGATGGCTCTTGTTTCCGTAGGTAGAAAACCTTTCCTTGATAAATTAGGAGTAGAAGAACTGGGTATAGATATAGAAAGAGGAAAAATAGTTATAAATGAAAAAATGGAAACTAGTGTAGAGGGAATTTATGCTATAGGAGATATAGTTAATAGTCCGTTTTTAGCACATGTAGCTTCTAAAGAAGGTATGGTGGCTGCTGAGAATGCTATTGGAAAAAATAAATCTGTAAATTATACTTCTATACCAAGATGTGTGTATACTGAGCCAGAAGTAGCAGCTGTTGGTGTTACTGAAAAGCAACTAAAGTTAGATGAAATAGAATATAATATAGGTCAATTTGACTTCAGAGGATTAGGCAAAGCTCAAGCTATAGGACAATTCCAAGGATTTATAAAAATATTAGCTGACAAAGAAGATAAAATAATAGGAGCTTCTATAGTAGGTCCTCATGCAACAGATTTATTAACAGAGTTATCTTTAGCAGTTCACTTAGGATTAACAGTAGAGCAAGTAGGAGATGTTATACATGCACATCCAACTTTATCAGAAGGTATAATGGAAGCTTTACATGATGTACATGGAGAATGTGTTCACTCAGTTAATTCAAAATTAGCTAAAGCATAAGACAGAGGTTTTTAAAAGCCTGTTTTATATAACACAAGGGGGAAAAGCTTATGGGATATACAATAGCAGTAGCAGGAAAAGGTGGTACTGGTAAAACAAGTTTAACAGGACTTTTAATTAACCAACTAACATCTGCAAAAGAAGGTCCTATATTAGTAGTAGATGCTGATGCTAATGCAAATATAAATGAAGTATTAGGTGTGGAAGTAGATAATACTATAGGACAAATAAGAGAAGAAGTAAGCAAGAGAGAAAAACAAGGTAATTCATTTCCGGGTGGTATGACCAAGGCTCAGTATCTTAAATATAGATTAAATACTTCTTTAGTAGAAGGTAATGGATTCGATTTAATAGTTATGGGAAGATCTGAAGGAGAAGGATGTTACTGTTATGTAAATGGAGTATTAAGAGAACAAACAGACTCCCTTTCAGATAGTTATAAATATCTAGTTATAGATAACGAAGCAGGCATGGAACATTTAAGTAGAAAAACTACAAAACATATAGATACTCTTTTACTTGTAAGTGACTGTTCAAGAAGAAGTATTCAAGCTGTAGGAAGAATAAAAGATCTAGCTAAGGAATTAAACCTTAGCATAGGGAATATGCATTTAATAGTAAATAAGGTTCCAAATGGGGTTTTAAGTGATGGAATAAAAGAAGAAATAGGTATACAAAACCTCGATTTAATAGGAATAGTACCACAAGATGAAATGATATATGAATATGATTCATCTGGTATACCATTAGTGAAAATGCCTGAAGAATCAAAGGCAAAGATAGCTATAAAAGAAATAATATCAAAACTAGAAATATAATAGGCTTAAGGGGGAGAAATGAGATGCCATTCAAAATGTCTGTTCAAAAGTACTCTGGTAAGATATCAGAAGTAGAAGTAGGAAAAGGAGAAAAAGCTATAAAATTAGGAGGAGAAGAAGTTCTTCCATTCTATAGCTTTGATGGTTCAACTGGTAACACACAAAAAATTGGAGTAGAAATGTTAGATGTTTATCCAGAAAACTGGACGGATTCTTTAAAGGATATATATAAAGATGTTGCTAGTAATCCAGTAGAATGGGCTAAATATATAGAAGAAAATATAAAACCAGATTTTATATGCTTAAAGCTAGAAGGAGCTGATCCTGCTGGATTAGATAAAACTCCTGAGGAATGCTCACAAGTAGCTAAATCTATAGCTGAAGTTGTAAGTTTACCACTTGTTATAGCTGGTTCTGGGAATATTGATAAAGACTCAAAATTATTTGAAAAAGTTACTGCTGCTGTAGATGGATATAACTGTTTATTCATGTCAGCTGTAGAGGAAAATTATAAAGCTGTAGGAGCTTCTGCTGGTATGGCGTATGACCACAAAGTTGGTGCAGAATCTTCAGTTGATATAAACTTAGCTAAACAACTAAACGTATTATTAACACAATTAGGGGTTAAATCTGAGAATATTGTTATGAACGTTGGATGCTCAGCTGTAGGATATGGATATGAGTATGTTGCATCTACTATGGATAGAATAAGGCTTGCAGCATTTACTCAAAATGATAAAACTTTACAAATGCCTATAATAACTCCAGTTTCTTTTGAAACCTGGAATGTTAAGGAATCTGTAGCGACCGTAGAAGATGTACCAGAATGGGGTTGTCAAGAAGAAAGAGGAATTGCTATGGAAGTTTCAACTGCTGCAAGTGTACTAGTAGGTGGAGCTAATGCTATAGTATTACGTCATCCAAAATCAGTAGAAACTATAAAAAATTTAGTAAGTGAATTATCATAATACATAAGGTTAGGGGGAAAAAGATATGGCATTAAAAGCTTTAGATATATTTAAATTAACACCAAAGAAAAACTGTAAGGATTGTGGATTCCCAACTTGTATGGCATTTTGTATGAAGGTTGCATCTGGTGCTGTAGAAGTTTCTAAATGTCCTCATATGTCTGATGATGCTCTAAATCAATTATCTGCTGCAACAGCTCCACTTATGAAAGCTGTTAAAGTAGGAAACGATATAGCTTCATATGAACTAGGTGGGGAAACTGTATTATTTAGACATGAAAAAACCCTAGTAAACAGAAATAGATTTGCTGTTGAATTCTGTGATAATATGAGCGACGAAGAAATAAATAACAAAATAGAAAATATAAAAGCTGTTAACTACATAAGAATAGGGGAAGAAATGAAAGTAGAAATAGCAGCTTTAAAATACAATGGAAATAAAGATTCTTACTTAAACTTAATAAATAAAGTTAAAGAAAGCCAATTAAATCTTGTATACATGCTAATATGTGAAGATGTGGAAGTTGCCAAAGAATCAGTAGAATTAGTAAAAGAAACTAATCCAATATTATATGGGGCAAACAAAGATAACTATGCTCAAATGGTTGAAATAGTTAAAAATGATAAAATAGCACTAGGTGTTAAAGGTGATAATTTAGAAGAATTATATTCTACTGTTGAAAATATACAAAAGTTAGGATATAAGGAATTAATATTAGATTCTGGAAATAAATCAATAAAAGATACATTTGCTAATGCAATTCAAATGAGAAGAATATCACTTAAAGAACAAGATAGAACATTTGGATACCCTTCGATAATATTCGTTAATCAATTATCTAACGATGATAAGATGATGGAAATAGCATTATCTTCTGTATTTATAGTTAAATATGGTTCTATAGTTGTATTAAATGATATAGATTTTGCTAGAGCATTACCATTATTTGCTTTAAGACAAAATATATATACTGATCCACAAAGACCAATGAGAGTTGAACCTAAGATATATCCAATAAATAATCCAGATGAAAATTCTCCAGTTTTAGTAACTGTTGACTTTGCATTAACTTACTTCATAATAGCTGGCGAAATAGAAAGATCCAAAGTACCGGTATGGTTAGCTATACCAGATGCAGGTGGATATTCAGTTCTTACTGCATGGGCTGCAGGTAAATTTGGAGGAAATAGTATATCTAAGTTTATAAAAGAAAGCGGAGTTGCAGACATGACTAAGAATAGAAACCTAATAATACCAGGCAAAGTTGCTGTTCTTAAAGGTGATATAGAAGATAATTTACCAGGTTGGAATGTTGTTATAGGAACTGAAGAATCTATGGAATTACCAAAATTCTTAAGAGAAATGAGCTTAAAATCAGAAGCTGCTATGTCTCAGGCTTAAATAGAAATAAATAAGGGGGAACTATAATATGGAAAAGTTTATGATAATAGGTGAAAGAATTCACTGTATTTCACCAGTAATAAGAACTGCATTAGCGGAAAGAGACCCACAACCAATACTAAAAAGAGCTAAAGAACAATTAGAAGCTGGAGCTCATTATATAGATTTCAATATAGGGCCAGCAGAAAGAGACGGAGAAGAATTGATGGCATGGGGAGTTCAATTACTTCAAAGGGAATTTAACAATGTTCCATTAGCTTTAGATACAGCGAATAGAAAAGCTATAGAAGCTGGTCTTAAAGTTTACAACAACGAACATGGAAAAGCAATAATAAACTCTGCTGATGCAGGTGGAAGAATAGATTTAATAGATTTAGCGGGAGAATATGGAGCTATGGTTATAGCTTTATGTGCTAAAGAAGGTATACCAAGAGATAACGATGAGCGTATGGCTTATTGCCAAGAATTATTAGAAAGAGGCTTAATGGCAGGATTAGAACCTGAAGATATGTTATTTGACCCATTATGTTTAGTTATAAAAGGAATGCAAGAAAAACAAATGGAAGTATTAGAAGCTATAAGAATGATGACTGAAATGGGTCTTAAAACAACAGGAGGATTATCAAATGTATCAAATGGTGCTCCTAAAAATGTAAGACCAGTTTTAGATAGTGCATTTTTAGCTATGGCTATGTCTAATGGATTTAGCTCAGCAATAATAAATCCATGTGATATAGAATTAATGAATACTATAAAATCTTGCGATATCATAAGAGGGGCTTCATTATATGCAGATTCATATTTAGAATTAAATGAAGGTGGATTTGCATTTAATGTATAAAAAATTTAAAGGGGGATACTACAGTGAACTTATATAATATTATATTTACAGGATCACAACAAGCACTGGATGCTGCTAGAGGTTATTTAAACCAAGAAATAGAAAAACATGGTAAAGATCATAAAGTTGCTTTCCCTGATACTGCATATTCACTTCCAGTTATATATGCAGCTACAGGAAACAAAATGAATACATTAGGTGATTTAGAAGCTGCACTAGGTGTAGTTGAAAGTCTAATTGTAAAAAAGCATCTACTAGAAAATGCTCTAAATTCAGGATTAGCTACAGCAGTTGCGGCTGAAGTTATAGAAGCTATAAAATATTCTACAATGGAAACTCCATATGAAGCTCCATGTGCAGGCCATATATCTGACCCAATAATAAGATCCCTAGGAGTACCATTAGTTACTGGAGATATACCAGGTGTTGCAGTTGTACTTGGAGAATGCCCAGATGCTGCTACTGCTTCTAAAGTTATAAAAGACTATCAATCTAAGGGATTATTAACATTCTTAGTAGGTAAGGTTATAGATCAAGCTATAGAGGCTGATGTTAAAATGGGTCTAGAACTAAGAGTTATACCTTTAGGATATGATGTTACTTCTGTAATTCACGTTGTATCTGTTGCTGTAAGAGCTGCATTAATATTTGGTGCTCTTGAGCCAGGTAACTTAGCAGGATTATTAGAATACACAGAAAAAAGAGTTCCAGCATTTGTAAATGCATTTGGACCTTTAAGCGAATTAGTAGTATCTGCTGGAGCTGGTGCTATAGCACTAGGATTCCCAGTTATAACTGATCAAGAAGTATTTGAAGTTCCAACTAGATTATTAACTCAAAGAGATTATGATAAATTTGTCTCTACTTCTCTTGAAGCTAGAGGAATAAAAATAAAAGTTACAGAACTTCCAATACCAGTTTCTTTTGCTGCAGCATTTGAAGGTGAAAGAATTAGAAAAGACGATATGTTTGCTGAATTCGGTGGAGGAAAAACAGAAGCTTGGGAATTAGTAGTAAGAAGAGAGTTAGCGGAGATAGAAGATCATAAGATAGAGGTTATAGGACCAGATATAGATACAATAGAAAATGTTCCTGGAAAACTACCACTAGCTGTTATAGTTGAAGTTGCTGGTAAAAGCATGCAAGATGATTTTGAACCGGTTCTTGAAAGACGTCTTCACTACTTCTTAAACTATATAGAAGGTGTAATGCACGTTGGACAAAGAGATATGACTTGGGTAAGAATAGGAAAAGATGCTTATGAAAAAGGATTTAGATTAAATCACATAGGTGAGGTATTATATGCTAAGATGTTAGACGAATTTGATTCAGTAGTTGATAAGTGTCAAGTTACTATAGTAACTGATCCAGCTTTAGTAACTCAGTTAAGAGAAAAACATGCTATGAGTAGATACACTTCAAGGGATGAAAGGTTAGCTAACTTAACGGATGAAAGTGTAGATACTTTCTACTCTTGTAACTTATGTCAATCATTTGCTCCAGCTCATGTATGTGTAGTAACTCCAGAAAGACTTGGCCTTTGTGGTGCAGTTAGCTGGTTAGATGCTAAAGCTACTAAAGAATTAGATCCAACAGGTCCATGCCAGCCAATAGAAAAAGGACATTGTGAAGATGATCTTAAAGGCGTATGGGAAAGTGTTAATGAAACAGTAAGTTCTATATCTCAAGGAGCTGTTGAAAGAGTTACATTATATTCTATACTAGAAGATCCTATGACTTCTTGTGGATGCTTCGAATGTATATGCGGTATAATGCCAGAAGCAAATGGATTTGTTATAGTTAACAGAGAGCATGCAGGTATGACTCCTCTTGGGATGAAATTTGGTGAGCTTGCATCTATGACAGGTGGTGGAGTTCAAACTCCAGGGTTCATGGGTCATGGAAGATACTTTATTTCTTCTAAAAAGTTTGCTTATGCTGAAGGCGGACCACAAAGAATAGTTTGGATGCCAAAGGAATTAAAAGATTATGTAGGCGAAAAGTTAAATGCTACAGTTAAAGAAATATACGGAATAGAAAATTTTGTAGATATGATTTGTGATGAAACTATAGCTATAGAATCTGAAGAGGTATTAGCATTCTTAGAAGAAAAAGGCCACCCAGCATTAGTTTTAGAAGCTGTAATGTAGTATAAGTACACCAAGGAGGAAGCGATATGAAAACAATAGCTAGTTTAAAATATAGTAGTAAACATACTTGGGTAAAAGTTCAAGGAGATATAGCATTTATAGGAATAAGTGACTATGCTCAAGAACAATTAGGAGAAATCCTATTTGTTGAGATGCCAGAAGTTGGAGATGACATAACTAAGGATGATGAATTTGGTGTAGTAGAATCTTCAAAAGTGGCTTCTGATTTAATAGCTCCTATATCTGGTGAAGTAATAGAAATAAATGAAAAACTAGAAGATGAACCTGAATATATAAATGAAGATGCATATGACGCATGGATAATAAAAGTTAAATTATCTGATGAAAGTGAATTAGATGATTTATTAGATGCTGATAATTATGAAAGTAACCTAGAGTAAAGTTCACTTCCCCGGGATATTTATGCCTGGGGATTTGTTTTTGGAGGGAGACTAATGGCTAAAATTAAATTTATACCGCAGAATATAGTAGTTTCTTGTGAAACAGGCGAAAATTTATTAGAAGTTGCACGTAAAGCAAATATATTTATTGATGCACCTTGTAATGGAAGTATAGCCTGTGGTAAATGTAAAGTTAAACTATTAAAAGGCAATGTTAATACTGAAAAAACCCTGCATATAAAAGATGAAGAATGGGAAAATGGATATATATTAGCATGCAATGCAAAAGTAAAAGAAGATATAGAAATAGAAATACCTTCTCAATTGTCTACATCTATGCATGAAATGAAGATAGAAGGACTTTCAAGTGAAAAAGATAAGGCTATATTCAAAAGAGCAAAAGATTTTATTGTAGAAAATAATATGGAATTTAAGTCATATGTAAGAAAAGATTATATAGAATTTGATGGACCAACTCTAGATGATAATATATCAGATTATGATAGATTAAAAAGATACTTAAGAAATAGCTTAGGATATGAACAGGTTAATTGCAGATTACAATTGCTTAGAAAATTACCTAGGGTATTAAGAGAAGGTGATTTTAAAGTTACTTTGACTCATATACCTAGAGGAACTAAAACGACTATAGTTAATATAGAAATGGGAGATACAAGTAATAGACTATATGGCGTAGCTGTTGATATAGGTACTACATCTGTAGTTGTATGTTTAGTTGATTTAAATACAGGAGAAATAATAGCTAAATCGTCATCAGGCAATGCACAAATGAGGTATGGTGCTGATGTTATAAACAGAATAATATATTCAACAAAAAAAGATGGTTTAGATATTTTAAATAAATCAATAATAGATGAAACTATAAATTGTCTTTTAGATAATATATATTCTGAAACTAAAATTACAAAAGATGAAATAATGGCATTTGTTGCATCCGGAAACACAACTATGTCTCACTTGTTTTTGGGTGTATATCCAGATTATTTAAGAAGAGAGCCATATATACCGGCTTTTTTAAAGTCATCTATAGTTAAAGCATCAGAACTGGGATTAAATGTAAATCCTGATACATTCATATATTTATCGCCTTCTGTTGCAAGTTATGTTGGAGGAGATATAACGGCAGGGGTGTTGGCCTCTGGTATATGGACAAATGATGAAAATGTATTATTTATAGATTTAGGAACAAATGGTGAAATAGTATTTGGAAACAAAGATTATCTCATGACTTGTGCTTGTTCTGCAGGGCCAGCCTTTGAAGGTGGGGAGATAAGTTGTGGAATGCGCGCTTCAACTGGAGCTATAGAAAAAGTTAGTATAGAAGAAGATCTAAAGCCAATATTAAAAGTTATAGGGGATGGAGTGCCTATAGGAATATGTGGTTCAGGGATAATAGATTTAATAGCTGAAATGATGTTAAAAGGTGTTATAGATAGAAGAGGAAAAATAAATAAAAATCTAAACAATAATAGAATTAGATTTGATGAACATGATATAGGAGAATATGTACTTGCTTTTAAAGATGAGTATCATATAGAAGGGGATATAACTATAACTGAAGTAGATATAGATAATTTTATAAGAGCTAAAGGGGCTGTTTATTCTGGAGCTTCTACCTTAATAAAAAGTCTAGGTTTGGACTTTAGTATTATAGATAAATTATATATAGCTGGAGGTATAGGAAATAGCCTAGATATAGAAAGATCTATTTTAATAGGATTACTTCCTGATATCGATAGAGAAAAGTTTATGTATATAGGAAATAGTTCGCTTGTGGGATCATACTTAACATTAGTGAGTGAAGATGCTAGAAATAAGCTAGAAGAGATAGGAAATCAGATGACTTATGTAGAACTAAGTGTCTATCCAACATATATGGATGAATTTATTTCGGCGTGCTTTTTACCTCATACTAATATTGAAGAATTTCCAACGGTAAAGGATATATTGTAGCATATATAAATATATAAAATTCATTGACCATATATTAACAAAGATGGTATACTTAAACTATATAAAATAACATATATTATATAAATGAAATCATGAAGATTTCTTTAAGGATATTGAAATATCCTTAAGGGAATCTTTTTTGTTTTTTCGATATATGTTAAAATATACATAAATAATATTAGGGGGTTTTTATATGTGTGAATCAGCTGCTTATGTAATAAGAGAAGAAGGACTAGAAAAGGTTATGGAAAATGTTATTAATATGTTACCTGAAGATGGTAAAGTGTACTTAACAGATTTATTAGGAGAACAAAAGATAATAGATGGACAAATAAAAGAGATAAGACTTATGGATCATAAAATAATAATAGAAGAAAAAAAATAATAATAATAGAGGGATAACTTATGGTTATAGCAGTTATAGATGGTATGGGTGGAGGATTAGGTTCTCAAATAGTATCGTGTTTAAGAGAAGAACTACCTTCATATATAGATATATATGCACTTGGAACTAACTCTATTGCGACAAGTGCTATGATGAAGGCACATGCTAACAAAGGTGCAACAGGAGAAAATGCCATAGTTGTATCTTCCAAAAAAGCAAATATCATAGTTTCACCTATATCTGTAATAATTCCGAACTCTATGATGGGTGAGGTAACGTGTAAAATAAGTGAAGCTGTATCTGATAGTGAGGCTTTTAAGATATTTTTACCTATAATGCCTGAAAATATTGAAATCGTAGGTATTGAAAATAAGCCTGTTGTTTTATTAATAAAAGATGCTATAAAACTTATAAAAAAAGAATTCAATATAAAATAATAAGGGGGAATTATAATGATGTTTTCAAAAGAAATATTAAGATATCATCATGGACATGACCATGATCACGATCATAGCCATCATCATTCTCATGGAGAATCAAGCGAAAATAAGGACGAAAAGACTTTAAAAATATTATTAGTTCATTGGGTAAACCACAATGAATCTCATGAAGAAGGATTTACAGAATGGGTAGAAAAAGCCAAAAACATAGGTAAAGAAGAAACAGCAAATTACATACAAGAAGCAATAGAATATATGAAAAAAGCTAATGAAATGTTAATGGAAGCTAAAAAACATATGTAATATTAAAGGGTTATGGTTTAAACCATAGCCCTTTAATATACTCTAAAATATCACAAACTTTTGAAAAGTTATTCAAGTTATGCCCAAAAGTATTAACAAAATCCCCAATAGTCCTACTTAAAAAGTTTGGATAATACACAGGCACCATTATCAATCTATATTTATATATTCTATATTAAAATTGAAACTCCTTATTAAAAACAGATTTTATGATATTGACATATAGATATATACATGATATTATAATCCATGTAGTAAAAAATATGGAGAAGTACTCAAGTGGCTGAAGAGGCTCCCCTGCTAAGGGAGTAGGTCTCGCAAGGGGCGCGAGGGTTCAAATCCCTCCTTCTCCGCCATTTTAAAAAGTCGTTGATTTTTCAACGACTTTTTTCATTTCTAAATTCTTTTGTTAAAATATACTTTGATAAGGTAGATATATTATTTTCCAAGGGGTCTAGGTTTATCATCAATGGTATTATAGTACTAAGTTCATAGTATATTATATTATTTGTATTATTATCAAATCCATTTTTTATATTTAAGGTAATATTTATTCTATTCTTATGACCGTTTATTGAATAATTTTCTTTATAAATTTCTATGTCCACAGGAAAATCTAT